>NZ_JBGWAB010000011.1:0-104223 GCF_041862025.1 Streptomyces sp. AB3(2024) | reverse complement strand
AAGATCATTCCCGAACGACGCCGTCTCCGACGTGAAACGGTCACCCGTCAGCTGCATACCGTCACCCGAATCACCCGCGAAACGGATGATCACACGGTCCACGCGGCGGATTTCCTTGCCGGTTCCATCGGGCGCATGCTCGCTGCGCTGCTCACCGATGGACCCACCGGCCCCGTCGGCCTGCTCGGCCGGGCTACTGACCTGGCTGGTCACTGAACTGGACCTCCTTCGAGGCGCGGGCGTTCGTTCCCAAGGCCAACCCTACGTCCGTGAGGATTTTCGGCCTCTGGGCGCCCGCATTCTGGACCGGCCTTTCGGGGCCGGTCTGTCCGACAGACGTCGTGCTCCAAACGAATATTCCGAATCCCCCGACCTGTGCCGGTGTGCTCTACCTGACAGAGTGTCAGTCGATCAGGACCTCAGATAGGTGAGGACGGCCAGTACGCGCCGGTGATCCCCGTCACTCGGGGACAGCCCGAGCTTCATGAAGATATTGCTGACGTGCTTCTCGACCGCCCCGTCACTGACCACGAGCTGCT
Organism: Streptomyces sp. AB3(2024); assembly: GCF_041862025.1. Classification (NCBI taxonomy): domain Bacteria; kingdom Bacillati; phylum Actinomycetota; class Actinomycetes; order Kitasatosporales; family Streptomycetaceae; genus Streptomyces; species Streptomyces sp. AB3(2024). The sequence continues at coordinate 103,684 of NZ_JBGWAB010000011.1, read as the reverse complement.
TGGCCACGGCGGAATTCGTGCGTCCTTCCGCCATCAGGCCCAGCACCTCCCGCTCGCGCGGGGTCAGGCCGGCCAGGACGTCCTGCTTGCGGCTCCTGCCGAGCAACTGGGCCACGACCTCGGGATCCAGGGCCGTACCGCCCCGGGCCACCCGGACGACGGCGTCGAGGAACTCTCGAATGTCGGCCACGCGATCCTTGAGCAGATACCCCACTCCGGTGCTGGAACCGGCCAACAGTTCGGTGGCGTACTGCTCCTCCACGTACTGGGACAGCACGAGCACCCCGATCCCGGGATGCTCCCGGCGCAGACGTACGGCGGCCCGTACGCCCTCGTCGGTGTGCGTCGGCGGCATCCGGACGTCGGCCACCACCACGTCCGGCAGCGCGTTCTCGGCCGCGAGGTCCGCCACCGTCTTGATCAGGGCTTCCGCGTCCCCGACGCCGGCCACGACGTCATGCCCCCGGTCGGTCAGCAGCCGGGTCAGGCCCTCACGGAGCAGCACTGAATCCTCGGCGATGACCACCCGCACCCTGTCGTCCACGTTCAGCAGCTCCCGCGTCCACTCGTCATCCGCAACCCATTCCCGGCAGCCGGGTTTCCCTGGCCGAGCCAAGCATCCCAGCCCAAAGGCCCGGTAAAGGGCGGTCTTGGTCAACAAGTGCGCGCGGGACGAACGAAATCCGGCCGAATCAAGCCTGGCCGATCAATTCCAGCCGCCCGAGTGGAATCCGGCCCGCCGGGCGGGGCGGTGGCTAGGAGGGGTGCTGGGCCGCGCGGATGGGGGCTGGGCGAATCCAGCTCCGCGGGTGTTGGAGGGGCTGGGCCTGGCAAATCCAGCCCTGCGAGCGAAATTCAGCCTCGCCGGCGTTTGAGGCGCGGGGGTCCGGGTGCGGAGCCCCCGGGAGACGACCCGCACCGATCCGGCAGCCTCCCCGGCGCCTGAGGGGGGAACGGGCGAAGGGCGGGTCGGGGACCAGCCCCGCGCAGCGGCCCCGGGCCCCGGGCCCCGGGATCCGCACCGGGCCCGGGCCCCGATCGGCCGCCCCCCCGGAAGGCCCCCGTACCGGCCCGGCCAGGGCAGCGTCATGCCCGCCAGGGAAGCTCCGCCGTCACCGTGGTCCCCCGCCCCGCCTCGGAGTCCACGACCAGCACCCCGTCCACCGCGTCCAACCGCTCGGAGAGCCCCGCCAGCCCCGTCCCGCCCCGCGGATCGGCCCCGCCCCGTCCGTCGTCCGTGACCTGGACCAGCAGCCGCCCCCCGGACTTCCACACGTCGACGCTCGCGCCCCGCGCCCCCGCGTGCTTGCTGACGTTCTGCAGCAGCTCGGAGACGGTGAAGTACGCGATCCCCTCGATCGCCGCCACCGGGCGGCCCGGCAGGTCCACCGACACCTTCACCGGCACCGCACACCGCGAGGCCACCGAGGACAGCGCCGCGTCCAGGCCCCGGTCGGTCAGCACGGCCGGGTGGATCCCGCGCGCCAGGTCCCGCAGCTCCTGGAGGGCGACCTTGACCTCCCCGTGGGCCGCGTCCACCATCCGCGCGGCCCCCGCCGGGTCCTCCGTCAGCTTCTCCTTCGCCAGACCCAGGTCCATCGCGAGGGCGACGAGCCGTGCCTGGGCCCCGTCGTGCAGGTCCCGTTCGATGCGCCGCAGGTCGGCCGCCGCCGTGTCCACGACCACCCCGCGGTCGGACTCCAGCTCCTGGACCCGGTCGTCGAGGCGGGAGCGCCCCAGCAGCCCGCCGACCAGGATCCGCTCGACGCCGGTCAGCGCGCGGATGACCCAGGGCGTGGCGAGGGTGACCAGCAGCCCGGCCAGGCAGGTGGCCGCCACGGCGACGGGCGAGTCGAGGTAGAAGGTGTACTCGCCGTTCTGGACGAGCTGCAGGCCGGGCTGGTTGGTGAAGGCGGGGAACACCCAGAACCACAGCGGGTACAGCAGGGCGCTCCACCCGTAGGCCCACAGCGTCAGCGCCAGGCAGAAGGCGAACACCGCCCACGGGAAGTGCACCACCGAGTACAGCACGTGGCGCCAGGCGCTCCCGCTCTTGAGCAGCGCCCCCATGCCCGCCAGCGCCCCGCCCTTGGCGGACCGGACCGGCGCCGGTTCGGCGACCGGCATCCGCAGCAGCGACCGTACGCGGCCGCGCTCGATCCGCCCGAAGCCCCGGCACACCAGGAGGACACCGGCCAGGACCGGTACCCCGACGAAGGTGACGAGCAGCCCGGCGCCGAGGGCCACGCCCGTCAGGGCGACGCAGAAGTACAGGGTGCTCAGCGGCAGCCCGATCAGCAGGTACCCGAACTCCCGCCAGGTCCGCGCCGCCACCGGTGCCCGCAGCACGGCGGCGAGCCCGCTGCCGCCCGGCCCGTCGCTGCCGCCCATGCCGTTGCCCATGATCCCGCCCCGCCCTTCCTCGTGTCCTTGTCGGCTCCCAGCCTGCCGCCCGGCCCTATTCCGGACCATGCGGCGGGTCGGCCTCTGCTCCCGGGGGATAACCCCACCCCACTGCGCCCCGCCCCGCCCCGCCCCGCCCCGACCCCGGACCCCGGACCCCGGACCCCGGACCCCCGACCCCGGACCCCGGACCCCGGACCCCGGACCCCCGACCCCGGACCCCGGACCCCCGACCCCGGACCCCGGACACACGGGCGGGGCCTCCGCCCGCCCCGGCCGGAAGCCCCGCTCGATACCCGGATCTACGCCCGTTCCCGCCACGGCAGCTCCGCGGACACCACCGTGCCCTCCCCTTCGGGGGAATCCACCACGAACACCCCGTCCACCGCCCGCAGCCGCTCCGCGAGCCCGGACATCCCCGTCCCCGTCCCGCCGGCCATCCGCGCCCCGCCCCGCCCGTCGTCCGAGACCCGGATCAGCAGCCGCGGCCCCGCCCGCCACACCTCGACGCTCGCGCTCCGCGCCCCCGCGTGCTTGCTGACGTTCTGCAGCAGCTCGGAGACGGTGAAGTACGCGATCCCCTCGATCGCCGCCGCCGGCCGGGCCGGCAGGTCCACCGACACCTTCACCGGCACCAGGCAGCGCGAGGCCACCGAGGACAGGGCCGCGTCCAGGCCCCGGTCGGTCAGCACGGCCGGGTGGATCCCGCGTGCCAGGTCACGCAGCTCCTGGAGGGCGAGCTTCACCTCCCCGTGCGCCTCGTCGACCATCGCCGCCGCCCCCTCCGGGTCCTCCAGCAGCTTCTCCTTCGCCAGACCCAGCCCCATCGCGAGGGCGACGAGCCGTGCCTGGGCCCCGTCGTGCAGGTCCCGTTCGATGCGCCGCAGGTCGGCCGCCGCCGTGTCCACGACCACCCCGCGGCCCGACTCCAGCTCCGCGATGCGCCGCTCCAGCTCGTCCGAGGGCGACAGCAGGCCCCGTACCAGCGCCCGGTCCACATTGGCCATGCCGCGGACCAGGTACGGCAGGACCGGCCACAGCACGAACAGACCCGTCAGCGTTACCGTGAAGGTCAGCACCCCCCACGGCAGCCGGACCAGCTCGTACAGCACGGTCCGCCAGCCCACCGGGTCCTTCACGCCCGCCCACAGCCAGGCGAAGAACCCGCCCGCGCGCCGCGGCCCCGGCAGCGGGGTCGGCTCGGCCACCCGCACCCCCAGCAGGGCCCGCGCGCGTATCCGCTCGAACTTCCCGAGCAGGCGAGTCCCGTAGAGGCCGCAAACGAGCAGGGGCAGTCCGACGGCGGTCACGGACAGTCCACCGGCCGTGGCGACCATGAACACCGTGTAAACAAAACCGATCAACGCCAGCGGCAGATTGCCCAACAGGTGAGCGATCTCCTTCCACGTGACCGCGTCGAAGGCGGGGCGGACGGGAGGAGGGGACGGAGCTTGATCGTTCACGGTCATGCCGGACAGCCTGCCAATTCCGTCCGGCCGATGCCATGGGGCGGCCCGGCGGCAGTGAACGGGGGATAACCCCACCCCGCGCAGCCCAGGCCCTAGACTCCCGTCCGTACCAGATCAACCAGATCGTCGACAGTGGCCGAGGAACGAGGAAACGGACGTGCCCGACCCAACGGTATCGACCGTGACCGTGACCGCCGCGGACTACTTCCGGAGTTATTCGGTCGTCGGCCTGCTCGCGGTCCTCGGCGTGCTCTTCGTGGCGGTGGCCTTCGGCGCCGGCCGCCTGCTGCGGCCCGTCGTCCCGACCCCCGAGAAGCTGCTGACCTACGAGTGCGGTGTGGACCCCGTGGGCGAGGGCTGGGCGCACACCCAGGTCCGCTACTACGTCTACGCCTTCCTCTACGTCATCTTCGCCGTCGACTCGATCTTCCTCTTCCCGTGGGCGACGGTGTTCGCCGCCGCCGGTTACGGCGCCACGACCCTGGTGGAGATGTTCGTCTTCCTCGGTTTCCTGGCCGTCGGCCTGCTCTACGCGTACAAGAAGGGCGTCCTCGAATGGACGTGACACCGCAGGTGGACGTGACTGTCCAGCCCGAGCTGCTCCCGGAGCCCAAGCGCCTGGGAGTCCTCTCCCGCCTCGCCCCGGAGCCCATGAAGGTGGTCCTGAACTGGGGTCGCCGCTACAGCCTGTGGGTGTTCAACTTCGGGCTCGCCTGCTGCGCGATCGAGTTCATCGCCGCCTCCATGGCCCGCCACGACTTCATCCGGCTCGGCGTCATCCCCTTCGCGCCGGGCCCGCGCCAGGCCGACCTGATGATCGTCTCGGGCACGGTGACGGACAAGATGGCCCCGGCCGTCAAGCGGCTCTACGAGCAGATGCCCGAGCCGAAGTACGTCATCTCCTTCGGCGCCTGCTCCAACTGCGGCGGCCCCTACTGGGACTCGTACTCGGTCACCAAGGGCGTCGACCAGATCATCCCGGTCGACGTCTACGTCCCCGGCTGCCCGCCCCGTCCCGAAGCGCTCCTCCAGGGCATCCTCAAGCTCCAGGAGAAGATCGCCCGGGAGTCCCTCGCGGAGCGGTACGCGGCGGCCCCCTCGGTCTCCCAGCTCACCAGCGGCCTCGTCACGCCCCCGCCCGCCCCCGTCTCCGCCCCGGAGGCCGGCGCGTGAACCTCTACGACTCCCTCCCCGACGCGGCCTCCACCGTCTTCGGCGCCGAGGCCGTGGGCTCCTTCTCGTACGACGTCCTCACGGTGGACGTCCCGGTCGGATCCTGGGTCCCCGCCCTGGAGATCGCCCGCGACAAGCTGGGCTGCACCTACTTCGACTGGCTGAGCGCGGTCGACGAGCCCGGCACGGGCTTGCGGATCTGCGCGCACGTCGTCTCCCTGGAGAACCACCGCGTGCGCCGCCTGCTGCTGCGCACCACCGTCCCGCACGCGGCCCCGTCCCTGCCGTCCGCCGTCGCCGTGTACGCCGGGGCCGAATGGCACGAGCGCGAGACGTACGAGATGTTCGGCGTGACCTTCACCGACCACCCGCACCTCGTCCCCCTGCTGCTCCCGGAGAACTTCGAGGGCCACCCGCTGCGCAAGGACTTCGTCCTGGCGGCGCGCGTCGCCAAGGCGTGGCCCGGAGCGAAGGAGCCGGGCGAGGCCCACGACCCGGACGCGCCCAAGCGGCGGCAGATGCTGCCGCCCGGGGTGCCCGACCCGAACGACTGGGGTCCCCTCAAGGGCCAGCTCCCGCCGGCCCCCGCCCGCCCCGCCCGCACCCCGCGCGCGGCCGGCGAGGGCGCCCCCGCCCGCCGTCCGCGTCCGGCCGGGGAGGCCCCGGCGGCCCGCCGCACCCGCTCGGTGACGGAGGGCTCGGCCACCCAGGCGACCCCGACGGCGGAGGCCACTGCTCCGGGTACGGCCGCTCCGGACGCCGCGCGCCCGGTCCGCCGCAGCCGCTCGGTATCGGAGGGCTCGGCGAGCCAGGCGGCCCCGGCGGCGGAGGCCGCTGCTCCGGGGCCCGCAGCCCCGGACGCGGCGCGTCCGGTCCGCCGTAGCCGTTCGGCTTCGGACGGTTCGGCGAGCCAGGCGGCCCCGGCGGGGGACACCGGGACGACCCCGCAGCCGGAGGCCCCCCGGCGCTCCGCCCCGCGCGGCGACGACGCCCCCTGGCACAACCCGAAGCCCGCCTTCGAAGACCCCGGGGGGTCCCCGGCCGCACCCCCGGACCCCGAGGCCAAGCCGGAGCCCAAGCCGGAGCCCAAGGCGGAGCCCCAGGCCGAGCCCAAGCCCGGCACCCCCCAGCCCGAATCCGATCCCGATCCCGACACCACCGGAGGCGACGCGTGAACGACGTCCTCGACGTCGCCCTGCGACTCATCGTCGTCTTCGCCGTCTTCCTCGTGCTCCCGCTCGTCGTCGGACAGACCGAGCACAAGGTGATGGCGCACATGCAGGGCCGCCTAGGCCCCATGTACGCCGGCGGCTTCCACGGCTGGGCCCAGCTCGTCGCCGACGGCGTGAAGTTCGCGCAGAAGGAAGACATCGTCCCGGCCAACGCCGACCGCCGCATCTTCCAGCTCGCCCCGGCCGTCGCCCTGCTGCCGTACCTGCTCGTCCTCCTGGCCATCCCCATCGGGCCGGGCGAGGGCGCCGTCGGCCAGGTCATCGACGCCGGCCTCTTCTTCGCCCTCGCCGTCATGGGCATCGGAGTCCTCGGCTCCCTCATGGGCGGCTGGGCCTCCGCGAACAAGTTCTCCCTGCTGGGCGGCCTCCGCACGGCTGCCCAGCTGCTCGCGTACGAGCTGCCCATGCTGCTCGCCGCCGCCTCCGTGGCCATGGCCGCCGGGACCGTGTCCCTGCCCGGCATCGTCAACGCCTTCGAGTGGTGGTGGCTGCCCTGGCAGATCATCGGCGCGCTCGTCTTCTTCACCGCCGGCCTCGCCGAACTCCAGCGGCCCCCGTTCGACATGCCCGTCGCCGACTCCGAGATCATCTTCGGCGCGTACACCGAGTACACCGGGCTGCGCTTCGCGCTGTTCCTGCTCGCCGAGTACGCCGGCATCGTCGTCCTGTGCGCCCTCACCACCGTCCTCTTCCTGGGCGGCTGGCACGGCCCCTTCGGCGGCGACGGCCTCGGCTGGGTCTGGACCCTCCTCAAGGTCGCCGTCCTCGCCTTCGTCGTGATCTGGCTCCGCGTGAGCTACCCCCGCCTGCGCGAGGACCAGCTCCAGAAGCTCGCCTGGACCGTGCTCATCCCCCTCGCGCTCGCCCAGATCGCGCTCACCGGCATCGTGAAGGTGGCGATCCAGTAATGCCCCCGATCCCCGGATCCGGCCTCGCCAAGGGCCTGGCCGTCACCCTGCGCACGATGACGAAGCGCGCGCACACCGCCCAGTACCCCGAGACGCAGCCCGAGCTCCCGCCCCGCAGCCGCGGGGTCATCGGCCTGTTCGAGGAGAACTGCACGGTCTGCATGCTGTGCGCCCGCGAGTGCCCCGACTGGTGCATCTACATCGACTCCCACAAGGAGACGGTGCCCGCCGCCACCCCCGGCGGCCGCGAGCGCAGCCGCAACGTCCTCGACCGCTTCGCCATCGACTTCTCCCTCTGCATGTACTGCGGCATCTGCATCGAGGTGTGCCCCTTCGACGCCCTCTTCTGGTCGCCGGAGTTCGAGTACGCGGAGACCGACATCCACGAGCTCACCCACGAGCGCGACAAGCTGCGCGAGTGGATGTGGACCGTGCCGGCCCCGCCCGCCCTGGACCCCGCCGCCGAGGAGCCCAAGGAGATCGCCGCCGCCCGCAAGGCCGTGGACAAGGCCGAAGCCGCGGCCGCGGCCGCCGCCGCCCAGGACCGGGCGGCGGACACCGCGCCCGGTACGCCCCCGACCACCCCGGAGGCCGACGCGTGAGCATCGCAACCGCCCCCCTGGCCGCCGCGGGCCACGGCTTCCTCTCGCCGACCGGCGTCGAGATCGCCTTCGTCCTCGTCGGCCTCGCCACCCTCGGCGCCGCCCTCGTCACGGTCACCACCAAGCAGCTCGTGCACGCCGCCCTCTGGCTGGTCGTCGCCCTCGGCGGGATCGCCGTCGAGTACCTGCTGCTGACCGCCGAGTTCATCGCCTGGGTCCAGGTCCTGATCTACCTCGGCTCCGTGGTCGTCCTCCTCCTCTTCGGACTCATGCTCACCAAGGCCCCCATCGGCCGCTCACCGGACGCCGACTCCGGCAACCGCTGGGTCGCCCTCGGCGTCGCCGGTCTCGCGGGCGCCGCGCTCGTCTGGGTCGTGGTCGACGCCTTCCGCACCACCTGGATCGACCTCGACGGGCCCGCCCAGGGCTCCACCAAGGTCACCGGCGAGATCCTCTTCCAGCACTGGGTGCTCCCCTTCGAAGCACTCTCCGTCCTCCTCCTCGCGGCCCTCATCGGCGCCATCGTGCTCTCCCAGCGCAACACCGCCGCCGAGGAAGCCGCCGACGCCGCCGCCCGCACCGGGAAGGGCCAGCGCTGATGCACCTCGCCTACCCCGCCGTCCTGGCGGCGCTCCTGTTCGCCACCGGCCTCTACGGCGTGCTCGCCCGCCGCAACGCCATCCTGGTCCTGATGTCCGTCGAGCTGATGCTCAACGCCGTCAACCTCAACCTGGTGGCCTTCGACGTCTGGCTGCGCGACACCCTCCACGCCGGACAGGCCCTCACCCTCTTCACGATCGCCATCGCCGCCGCCGAGATCGGCATCGGCCTCGCGATCGTGCTGATGGTGTACCGCAACCGCGGCACCTCGGACATCGACAAGCTGCGCGACACCGCCGAGGGCCACGAGCCCGCCCGGCCCGACGACAACACCGCCCGGCCGGAGGTCGCCGCGTGAGCACCACGACCCTCGCGGTCCTCGTCCCCGTCCTGCCCTTCCTCGGTGCGGTGGCAGGCCTGCTCCTCGGCCGCACCGCCCCCGGATTCGTCCGGCCGCTCGCCATTCTGCCGACGCTGGGCGCCGCCGTACTGGCCGTGTTCGTCGCCGTCCGCCAGGGCGGCGGCCCGGCCATCGAGACCGCCACCGAACTGACCCCGACCGGCTCGGTGCCCATCGACCTGTCGCTGTACCTGGACGGCTTCGCCGTCCTCGTCGCCGTCCTCGTGGGCGTCGTCGCCACCTGCGTACAGCTCTACTCGACGGCCTACCTCCGCGACGACCCGCGCTACCCCTCGTACGCCGCGCTCGTCTCCCTCTTCACCTCCGCCATGCTCCTCGTCGTCTACTCCGGCGACCTGATGGTGCTGCTCGTCGGCTGGGAGGTCATGGGCATCTGCTCGTACTTCCTGGTCGGCCACTACTGGGAGACCGAAGCAGCCCGCTCCGCCTCCCTCAAGGCCTTCCTCGTCACCAAGCTCGGCGACGTCCCCTTCCTCATCGGGCTGTTCGCCCTCGCCACCGACGCCGACTCCTTCCAGATCACCAAGATCCTGGGCACCGTCGCCTCCGGCGGGCTCGACCACCCGACGCTGATCGCGCTGCTCCTGCTCGCGGGCGTCGCTGGCAAGTCCGCCCAGTTCCCGCTGCACACCTGGCTCCCGGACGCCATGGCCGGCCCCACCCCCGTCTCCGCGCTGATCCACGCCGCGACGATGGTCGCCGCCGGCATCTACTTCGTCGCCCGCCTCCTGCCCGTCTTCGAGGCCTCGCGCGCCGCCCTGGTCGTCATGGCCGTCATGGCGGCCGTCACGATGATCGGCTCCGCCCTCGCCGCCCTGGCCCAGGACGACATCAAGCGGGTGCTCGCCTACTCCACGATCGGCCAGCTCGGCTACATGACCGGGGCCCTGGCCGTCGGCGACCGCGCGGCCGCCGTCTTCCACCTCCTGTCCCACGGCGCCTTCAAGGCGCTCCTCTTCCTCGGCGCGGGCGTCATCATCCACGCCGCCGGAACGAACTCCCTGGCCGCCATGTCCCGCATGGACGGCCTGGCCAAGCGCATCCCCGACGCCTTCTGGACGATGACGATCGCGCTGCTCGCGCTCGCCGCCATCCCGCCCTTCGCCGGCTTCTTCTCCAAGGAAGCCGTCCTCGTCGCCGCCGAGCAGACCGCGACCGGACACTCCGACACCGCCCCCGGCGCGGCCGGCTGGCTGGTGCTCGTCGCCGGCGTGCTGACGGCCCTGCTCACCGCCGCCTACGCCACCCGGCTGTGGCTGATGGCCTTCCGCGGCCGGGGCGCGGCCGCCCCCGACCACGGCAAGGAGCCCGTCGCCATGACCGGCGTGCTGTGGCTGCTGGCGATCCCCACGGTCGGCTTCGGCCTCGCCGCCGGAAACCTCGCCGACTGGTTCGGCGGCCGGGAGCTCACCCCGACCGTGGCCACCTCGGTCCTCGGCACGGGCGCCGCCCTCATCGGCGTGGTCCTCACCTACGGCCTCTGGCAGCGCGCCGCGGCCAAGGCCGCCGCCGTCACCGCCGGCGCCACGGCCGCGCCCGCCCCCGGAACGGCCCCCGCCGGCCCGGCCACGGGCGCCCCCGTGCCCGCCTCCGTCGCCGCCGACGAATCCGCCGCGCTCGCCGCCGTGTCCGCCGCCGAGACCCCCGAGGTCGCCGAGGTCACCCACGACCACCCCGCCGTCCCGGCCGGGCCCGCCCCCGACCCGGGCCGCGCGTTCCTCGGCCCCCTGCACCGCCACGCCGCCGACGGCTTCCACCTCGACGCCGTCTACGACCGGCTGTTCATCCGCCCCGTCCGGGCCGCCGCGACCCTGGTCCGCTTCCTCGACCGCGAGGTCGTGGACACGTACGTCCGCGGCGCGGGCGCAGGCCCCCGGCTGCTCGGCGCCCTCGTACGCCGGGCCCAGACCGGCAACGTGCAGAGCTACCTGAGCGCCCTGCTCGCCGGCGCCGTGGTCCTGGCGATCGCCACCGCCGTCCTCGCCAACGTCAACGCCGGATCGTGAGCCGTGAGTCAGCCGTGATTGATATCAGCCCGTCCGTGATGCAGTTCCTTCTGGCGTTCACCGTGGCCGTGCCGCTCCTCGGGTCCGTCGCGGCCCTGCTGCCCGCCCCGCCCGGCCTCAAGGGCAAGAACCCCGACCAAGCGGTCCTCCGCCACGGCGTCACCGTCACCGGAGTCGTCCTCGCCGCGGCGATCGCCCTCGCCCTGGGCTTCGACCACGACGCCCCGTCCCGCTTCCAGGCGACGACGGACATCAGCTGGATCCCGGCGCTGGACATCCGGATCCACCTCGGCATCGACGGCATCTCGCTCCCCCTCCTCCTGATGACCGCGCTGCTGTTCTTCCTCTGCGCGGTGTACAGCTACTTCAAGCTCCCCGAGGGCCCCTCCCCGAAGGCCTTCGTCTCCCTGCTGCTCGTCCTGGAGGCCGGCACCCTCGCGACCTTCGCCGTCCTCGACCTGCTGCTCTTCTTCCTCGCCTTCGAGATGGTCCTCATCCCGATGTACTTCCTCATCGCCCGCTGGGGAGGCGCTCAGCGGCAGGCCGCCGCCTGGAAGTTCATCCTGTACACCCTCCTCGGCTCCGTGGTCATGCTCCTCGGACTGCTGCTGATCGGACTGAACAGCGGCACCTTCGACATGGTGGCACTCGCCTCTGACAACGGCCGCGAACTGTCCCACACCACCCAGGTCCTGGCCGTCCTGGCCATCGGTCTCGGCCTCGCCGTGAAGACCCCGATGTGGCCGCTGCACAGCTGGCTGCCGGACGCCCACACCGCCGCCCCCACCGTCGGCTCCGTGCTGCTCGCGGGCGTGATGCTGAAGATGGGCACGTACGGGTTCGTCCGCATCCTGCTGCCCGTCACCCCCGAGGGCATGCACACCTTCGCCCCGTACCTCGGCGCCTTCGCCGCCGTCGGCATCGTCTACGGATCCCTCGCCTGCCTGTCCCTCGCCCGCAAGGGCAACAAGGGCGACCTCAAGCGGCTCATCGCCTACTCCTCCGTGGGCCACATGGGCTTCGTCCTGCTCGGCATCGCCACCCTTACCCCCACCGGGGTCAACGGCGCGCTGTTCGCGAACATCGCCCACGGCCTGATCACCGGCCTCCTCTTCTTCCTGGTCGGCGCCCTCAAGGACCGCTACGGCAGCAGCGACCTCGACACCCTCGCCGGAGTCACCGGCGCGGCCCTCTACGGCCGCGCCCCCCGCCTCGGCGCGCTCCTGGCCTTCGCCGCCGTCGCCTCCCTCGGACTGCCCGGCCTGGCCGGCTTCTGGGGCGAGATGCTGGCCCTGTTCGGCGCCTTCGACCCGGCCGAGGGCCTGTCCCGCCCGGCCTTCCTCACCTACATGGCCGTCGGCGCGTTCGGCACCCTGCTGACCGCCGCCTACCTGCTGATCGTCGTACGGCGCGTCTGCATGGGCGACCCGAAGGCCGGTCCCGAGGTCTCCCTCGCGGACGTCCAGCACTACGAGTTCGCCGCCTGGACCCCGCTGGTCGCCCTCACCGTCCTCGCCGGCCTGTGGCCCGCGACCCTCCTCGGCCTCACCGACCCGGCCGTCCAGAAGCTCCTCGCAGGAGGCAACGCATGACGGCCCCCACGGTCCTCGCCGCCGACACCGCCACCCTGGTCCAGTCCGTCGACTGGCTCGCGATCGCGCCCGTCGTCGTCCCCGCCGCCGTCGCCCTGCTCGTCCTGGTCGCCGACCTCTTCGTACCGGAGGCCCGCAAGCCGCTCCTCGGCTGGATCTCGGTCGCCGGCCTGGCCGTCGCGACCGCCGCCCTGCTGCCGCTGCGCGCCGGGAACCGCACCACCTTCTGCCTCACCGGCGACCCCACCGCGTGCAGCTACACCGCCGACCACTTCGCCCTCGTCATCCAGTTCCTGGTCCTGGCCGGAGCCCTGGTCACCGCCCTGCTGTCGCTGACCGCCGTCCGCGAGGGGCGCATCCCGGCCGGCGAGTACTGGTTCCTGCTGCTCTCCTCCGCCGCCGGCGCGGCCCTGCTGCCCGCCGCGCGCGACCTCGCGACCCTGATCGTCGCCCTCGAAGTCGCCTCGCTGCCGGCCTTCGCCCTCGTCGGCATGCGCCGCGGCGACCGGCTCTCCTCCGAGGCCGCCCTCAAGTTCTTCCTGTCCTCGGTCACCGCCACCGCCGTGTCCCTGATGGGCGTCAGCTTCGTCTACGGCGCCACCGGCTCCCTGCACCTGTCCCAGGTCGCCGACCGGCTCGAAGACGTCCCGGGGCAGCTCGACAACCTCGCCATGGCGGGCGTCGCGCTCACCCTCGTCGGCTTCGCCTTCAAGACCGCGGCCGTGCCCTTCCACTTCTGGGTCCCGGACACCTACGTGGGTGCCCCGCTGCCCGTCGCCGGCTACCTCTCCGTGATCGGCAAGGCCGTCGGTTTCACCGGCCTCGTCCTCGTCACCGTGATCGCCTTCCCGGCGTACTCCGACGTCTGGGGCCCTGCCCTGGCCGTCCTCGCCGCGCTCACCATGACCCTCGGCAACGCCGCCGCCCTGCGCCAGTCCCCGGACCGCCCCAACAGCGCAGTCCGGCTGCTCGCCTGGTCCTCCGTGGGCCAGGCCGGCTACCTGCTCGTCCCGATCGCCGCGGCCGCGTACTCCGACCGCGACCAGATCGGCTCCACCGTCGCCTACGCCCTGATGTACGCCACCGTGAACCTCGGCGCCTTCTCCGTGGCCGCCCTGGTCGCCCGTACGAAGCCGCTGAACCGCATCAGCGACTACCGGGGCCTGTACGCCGAGCGCCCCCTCGCCGCCCTCTCGATGGCCTTCTTCCTGCTCTGCCTGGCCGGCCTGCCGCCCGGCATCATCGGCCTCTTCGCCAAGGTCGTCGTCTTCCGGTCCGCCGTCGACGCGGGCCTGGGGTGGCTCGCCGTGCTCATGGCCTTCAACGTCGTCGTCGCCCTGTACTACTACCTGCGCTGGACGGCGCTCCTCTTCCGCCCCGCGCGGGAGGGAGCGGCCGAGGGGGCCGTACACACGAAGACGCCCCCGCCGGTCAAGGCCGCGATCGCCCTCACCGCCGTCACCGCCCTGGTCCTGTCCGGAGCCCCCCAGCTGGTCCTGCGGTTCGCCTCGGGCACCCTCTTCCCGCAGTAGCCCGACGCGGCCACCCGAACGGAGCAACGCCCGCCGCCGCCCCCGGCCCAGGCCACGGGGGCGGCGGCGCCGTCGTGCCCGGGGAACCAGAAGCCGCCACCTCGCGTTGACCAGGAAGGGAAGGTCCACTGGACCGAAGACCCTCGGACAGGACGGGGTTCCCCTGCCGCACCACTTGGAGGGCGTACCGTGCACCGCCGGCACAACGGGCTGAAGACCGCCGTACTCCTCGGCGGGCTGTCCGCACTCATCATCCTCATCGGAAGCTTCTTCGGACGGGGCGGCCTGATCATCGCCGTCATCGTCGCCCTGGGGACGAACGCGTACGCGTACTGGAACAGCGACAAGCTGGCTCTACGCGCGATGCGCGCCCGGCCCGTCAGCGAATTCGAAGCCCCCGAGCTCTACCGGATGGTGCGCGAGCTCTCCACGTCCGCGCGCCAGCCCATGCCACGGCTCTACATCTCCCCGACCGAGGCCCCCAACGCCTTCGCCACCGGCCGCAACCCGCGCAACGCCGCCGTCTGCTGCACCGAGGGCATCCTGCGGATCCTCGACGAGCGGGAGCTGCGCGGGGTCATCGGCCACGAGCTGAGTCACGTCTACAACCGGGACATCCTGATCTCGTCGGTCGCCGGAGCCCTGGCCTCCGTGATCATGTTCCTGGTGAACTTCGCCTGGCTGATCCCGATCGGCCGGTCCAACGACGACGAGGGCCCCGGCCTCATCGGTATGCTGCTGATCATGATCCTCGGCCCGCTGGCCGCCTCCGTGATCCAGCTCGCCATCAGCCGCTCGCGCGAGTACGAGGCGGACGCCTCCGGGGCCCAGCTCACCGGCGACCCCCTCGCGCTGGCCAGCGCCCTGCGCAAGCTGGACGCCGGCACCAAGCAGCTTCCCCTGCCCCCGGAACCCCGACTGGAGACGGCGAGCCACATGATGATCGCCAACCCGTTCCGGCCCGGCGAGGGGCTCTCCAAGATGTTCTCGACGCATCCTCCGATGGCCGAGCGCATCGCCCGACTCGAACAGATGGCAGGACGCGGCCAGTGAAAACCATCCTGAACGTCATTTGGCTCGTGCTCAGCGGGATCTGGCTCTTCCTCGGCTACTGCCTCGCCGGGGTACTGCTGTGCATCACCATCATCGGCATCCCGTTCGGCATCGCGGCCTTCCGCATCGCCGTCTACGCCCTCTGGCCCTTCGGCTACACCACGGTCGAGCGCCACGACTCCGGCGCCGGCTCCTGCATCGGCAACGTCCTGTGGCTGGTCCTCGCCGGCTGGTGGCTCGCCATCGGCCACATCGTCACCGGCATTGCCCTGTGCATCACGATCATCGGCATCCCCTTCGGCATCGCCAACTTCAAGATGGTCCCCCTCTCCCTGCTCCCGCTGGGCCGCGAAATCGTCCCGACGGACGCCCCCTTCGCCTCCCGCTGACCCCGCTCCACAACCCCCCGGCGGCCCTGCCTCCGGGGGGTTATCCACAGGCCTGGCGGAGTGTCGGTGGCGTGCCTCACCATGAACACATGAACGAGACCGAGCAGTTGCTCCAGCAAGTCGTATGCCGCTCAAGCCCCTGCCCGCGCCGCCCCCGCACCGCCCGCAGGACAGGCCCTGCGGGCGGTACGGGGACCCGCCCGGCCGCACCCGTGCGGCCTCGCTCCGCCTCCCTCCGGCCCCCGCACCGCCGCCGTTCGCCGGAGCTCGCGCGGGGGAGGGGCGAGCCCCGGAGACGCCCCCTCGAACCCGCTCCAGCCCGCGTTCAGCTCCCGGAGCCCGACCGGCGTCGCACCCCGTAGGACAGCGCCCCCAGCGCCAGCACCGCGGCCCCCGTCACCGTCGAGGCGAGGGGCAGCGCGCAGCCGAGCAGTACACAGCCGGACAGCCCGACCGCTGCCACGGCCCGATCCTTGACAGCTGAACCGAGAGTCCACGCGGAGGCGTTCGCGATCGCGTAGTAGGCCAGCACTCCGAAGGAGGAGAAGCCGATCGCGCCCCGCAGATCGACCGTGGCCGCGAGCACCGCCACCACCGCGCCCACGGCCGCCTCGGCATGGTGCGGGACCTGCCGCCGGGGATGGACGGCGGCCAGCGGACGCGGCAGATGGCCGTCCCGGGCCATCGCCAGGACGGTCCGCGACACCCCGAGCACCAGGGCCAGCAGGGAGCCCAGCGCGGCCAGCGCCGCCCCCACCCGCACCACCGGCGCCAGTCCGGGCCACCCGGCCGCCCGCACCGCGTCCGCCAGCGGGGCCGTCGACCCCGCCAGCACGTCGGCCCCGAGCACCGACAGCACCGCCACCGTCACGGCGGCGTACACGCACAGGGCGATCCCCAGCGCGATCGGCACCGCGCGCGGGATCGTGCGCTCCGGATCGCGCACCTCCTCGCCCAGGGTGGTGATCCGGGCGTAGCCCGCGAAGGCGAAGAACAGCAGCCCCGCCCCCTGCAGCACCCCGACCGCGCCGGGGTCCGCCCCGCCGAGCCGGCCGGACTGCGCCGCCCCCGACGTCAGGCACGCCACCACCACCGCGGCCAGCACGGCCAGTACCGCCGCCACGATCAGCCGGGCGATCCGGGCGGACTTCCGCACCCCGCCGTAGCCCGCCGCGGTCACCGCCACCACCGCCAGGGCGGCCACGACGTGCTCCCGTCCGGGCCACACGTACGCGCCCACGGTCAGCGCCATCGCCGCGCAGGAGGCCGTCTTGCCCACCACGAAGCCCCAGCCGGCCAGGTACCCCCAGAAAGGACCGAGCCGCTCGCGCCCGTACACGTACGTCCCGCCGGAGGACGGATACCGGGCGGCGAGCCGCGCCGAGGAACGGGCGTTGCAGTAGGCCACCAGGGCCGCCACCGCCAGAGCGCCCAGGAGGGCGCCGCCCGCCGCCCGCGCCGCCGGGGCCAGGGCCGCGAAGATCCCGGCGCCGACCATCGCACCCAGCCCCACCACGACCGCGTCCGACACGCCCAGGGTGCGTCTCAACTCGTTGTCCACGCGCGGAGGGTAACCGCCTTAGATGACTCCCTCCCGGCCGGGAAGCGGCGTCCGCGTGCGCTCCCACCCCTCCAGGGCCGTCAGACAGGCGTGGTCGAGGTGCCGCAGCCCGCTGAGGTCGAGGCGCACCGACTGGGCGTGCGGCACCGCCTCCAGGGAGTCCAGGAGCTTCGGCAGCTTCAGGAAGCTGGCGTTCCCCACGACCCGGACGCACAGCTCCTCGCCCTCCCAGACCTCCTCGATGTGCACGTGGGAGGTCTCCCAGGCCGCCTTGGCCACGGCGAGCCCCAGCCCGACCAGCACTCCCTCGAACAGGCTGGTCGCCACGATGGCGACGGCCGTCGCCAGCAGGACCACCGCCTCCCCCCGGTGTGACCGCCACAGGGCGGCCACCGCGCGCGCCGGCAGCAGCTTCCAGCCCGCGTGCAGCAGCACCCCGGCGAGCGCCGCGAGCGGCACGGCCTCCAGCGCCCCGGGGAACACCGCGGCGAACAGCAGCAGCCAGGCGCCGTGCAGGATCCGCGAGGCCCGGGTGCGGGCCCCGGCCTCCACGTTGGCGGAGCTGCGCACGATGACGGCGGTCATCGGCAACGCTCCGAGCAGACCGCAGATGGTGTTGCCCACCCCCTGGGCGATCAGCTCCCGGTCGTACTCGGTCCTCGGCCCCTGGTGCATCCGGTCGACGGCCGCCGCGCTGAACAGGGTCTCGGCCGAGGCGATCAGCGCGAGGGCGATCACCGTCCCGACGGCCCCCGCGGACGCCAGCACCCCGAAGTCGTCCCAGCCGGGCGGCGCCACGGCGTCCAGCACCCCGGTCACCCGTACCCGCTCCACGGGCAGCCGCAGCAGCGCGGCCGCGGCGGTGGCGGCGGCCACCCCGACGAGCGCCCCGGGCACCAGCCGCAATCGGGGCGGCACCCGCCGCCACAGGACCAGGACCGCGATGGTCCCGGCGCCGAGCGCCACCGCCGCCCAGTCCGCCCGCGCGCCGAGCTCGTGCATCGCGCCCAGCTTGGCCAGCGTCCGCCCCGGTGCCTCGACGCCGCCCAGGGCGTAGAGCTGTCCCACGATCAGCACCAGCCCGATCCCGGCGAGCATTCCGTGCACGACGGCCACGGAGATCGCCCGGAACCACCGGCCCAGCCGCAGCGCGCCCATGACGAGCTGGAGGAATCCGGCGGCCAGCACCAGCACCCCGAGCGCGGGCAGTCCGTAGGCGCTCACGGCCTCGTAGACCAGCACCGTCAGCCCGGCGGCCGGGCCGCTGACCTGCAGTGAGCTACCCCGGAACCAGCCGGTCACCAAGCCGCCGACCACCCCGGTGACGATCCCCAGCTCGGCCGGCACCCCGGAGGCGACGGCCACCCCCACGCAGAGCGGTAGCGCGACCAGCGCCACGACGACGGACGCCCCGAAGTCCGCACGGAAACTGCCGGCCCCAGGCATGCGGGAACCCCCTGTCACACGGTGGTTGATGTTTCACCCAGCGTGACGGGCGCACCGGCCCGCGCCTAGTGACCATGAGGGGGCCGCGGAGGAGCGTGCGCCGCTCACGCCGGGCACACACCCTGACGAGCGCCGACACGACGAAGGGCACAGCGCGGGCGATCGCCGAGGAAGTCTCGGCGATCTGCCCCCGCTGTGCCCCGCGGGTCCGCTCAGCGGCGCGTCACAGGCGCCGGTCAGCGGTAGTTCACGAACTGGATCGCGAAGTCCAGGTCCTTGCCCTTCAGCAGGGCCTGGATGGCCTGGAGGTCGTCGCGGCTCTTGGAGCTGACGCGCAGCTCTTCACCCTGGACCTGGGCCTTGACGCCCTTGGGGCCCTCGTCCCGGATGATCTTCGCGACCTTCTTGGCGTTCTCCTGGGAGATGCCCTCCTCGATCGTCGCGAAGATCTTGTACTCCTTGCCGGACAGCTGCGGCTCGCCGGCGTCCAGCGCCTTCAGCGAGATGCCGCGCTTGACCAGCTTGGTCTCGAACACGTCGAGGACGGCCTTGACGCGCTCCTCGGAGTTCGCCTCCATCAGGATCTTCTCGCCGGACCAGGCGATCGACGCGCCCGTGCCCTTGAAGTCGTAGCGCTGCGAGAGCTCCTTCGAGGACTGGTTGAGGGCGTTGTCGACCTCCTGCCGCTCGACCTTCGAGACGATGTCGAAACTGGAGTCGGCCATGTGCTGTGGCTCCTTGAAGTCGGCTGTGATGTGCCCCGGAGGGCGCGGCCGGACATCCCCGGACCGCTCCGCAAAGCCTAGCCACCGCACCCGCGCGCGGCGCTGATCAATCCGGTGGCTAACCACCCCCGAGCATCGGGTATTGTTTACGTCGTTGCCAAGGAGCGCCGCCGAGAGGCGGAAAGAAGGCAGCGATCTTGGCGGTGTGCCCGAGTGGCCAAAGGGAGCAGACTGTAAATCTGCCGGCTCAGCCTACCCAGGTTCGAACCCTGGCGCCGCCACGCGAGTGGAACCCCCGTTCATCTGCGGAAGCGCAGTGGGCGGGGGTTTCTTCGTACACCCGCACGCCCGCCCCGGCCTACGCGGCCGCCGGATCGGTCACCGTCAGGTGGTAGGTGGTGTCGGCCCAGAAGCCCCGGGTGTCGGCCGCCTGGATCTCCAGGACGAACTGACCCGCCGGGAGAGGCGCGAGAGCGCACCACAGACCCCAGGCGACCCGGGGTATGCCCCTGCTCAGGAAGGGCTTCGAGGTGAACTCGCTCAACGGCAGGGGAGTGCTGTTCAGCGCCGCGGAGGCCCGGGTCGCGTCCAGGCGCCGCGGCTTGGTCACGAAGGGCACCACCGGGCGCTGGGTGTTCAGGACCGGGAAGAACAGCCGCCGCCCCGCCGGGACGCTGCACCGGCGCACCACCCGGCCGCCGAAGGTGCCCGCCAGGAACCACAGGTCCGACGGCTGGCGCCACCCCGCGTAGGCCCCCGTCACATCGGCCACGGGGCTCTCGTCGACCGGCGCGGACAGGGCCCACTTCCACCACCTGGCGGCGAGCCGGCCACCCTCCGCCGCACCGATCCGCCAGTCGCCCTCGCCCATGCCCCGACCCCGCCGCCTCACGCCACCGCCCCCTGCGGCCGATTCCGGGTGACCCTATCGGGCCACTCGGGCGCACCGATGTGGACGGACCGTCGTTCACGGGGCGTGACATGGACATCGGACACACGGGGGAAGGTCGGCGGCGGCGTGCTGGCCGCCCTGCTCGGCGCGGGCATCCCGGCCCTGCTCGGAGCGACGCTCCACGGACACGCGGGGGAGCCCTACAGGGAAACCCGGCTCTCCTTCGGCACCGAACGCCCCGGTGGCCGCGACCCCGTCGCCCGGGACGAGTTCATGCGGTTCCTGGACCGGGAGGTCACCCCCGCCTTCCCCGAAGGACTGACCCTCCGGGACGGACACGGCCAGCGGAGCGGACCCGGCGGGGCGATCGTCCGCGAAGCCTCCTACGAAGTCGTCCTGCTCTACCCCGAGAAGGAGGCCGAGGAGCGCGACACCCGCGTCGAACGGATCCGCCGGACCTACCGGGAACGCTTCCGGCAGGAATCCGTCGGCCGCTCCGACGACAAGCTCGAGGCCGACTTCTGACGGGCACTCGGAACGTGCCGCACCCCCGCCCTCAGTTGCCCGCCACGTCCTTCACCGCCACCGACACCGGCGTCGAACCCGACACGAGCTCCAGCGTCAGACCGGCCGTCGCCGGAGTGTCGACCAGCTCCGCCAGCACCGCCGCCACGTCCTCGCGCGGCACCGGCCCCCGGCCGGTGCGCGCCTCCAGCCGGACCAGACCCGTACCGGCGTCGTCCGTCAGCGCTCCCGGCCGCAGGACCGTCCACTCCAGCCCCAGCCGCGTGCGGACGTGGTCGTCGGCCTCGCCCTTGGCCCGCAGGTAGAAGTCGAAGACCTCGCCCCCGTCGTGGCGGGCGTCGGCACCCATCGAGGACACCATCAGGAAGCGCCGCACGCGCGCCCGTTCGGCGGCGTCGGCGAACAGCACCGCCGCCGCCCGGTCCACGGTGTCCTTGCGCTCCGCGCCGCTGCCCGGACCGGCCCCGGCGGCGAACACCGCCACGTCCGCGCCCTGCAGGATCCCCGCCACGTGCTCGACCGAAGCCGACTCCAGGTCGCACAGCACCGGCTCGGCGCCGGCCGCCCGCAGATCGGCGCCCTGCTCCGGATCACGGATGATGCCCGCGACCTCGTACCCGCGCGCGGCGAGCAGGGGCTCCAGCCGCAGCGCGATCTGACCGTGTCCACCCGCGATGACGATGCGCATGTCCAGACCGTACGACGTACCGGGCGCCCACGCCCGCGAACGGCCCGCGGACGCTCAGGGCCCGGACTCCGTACGGCCCTGCCGGGGCAGGTCCAGGGCCACCGCCACCGCCGAATCGCAGTACTCCCGTACGGCACTCGTCCGGGCTACCACGCGCCCCCGGTGGATCACGATCCTGCTGTACGCGAGGGACAGCACCCCCGCGATCCGTTCCCCGCGCACGGCGAGCAGCTCCGCCGGGAACCCCGCCTCCACCCGCACCTCCGGCAGGCCCATGGCCTCGCGGGCGGCCGCGCTCACCGCCTCGTAGGCCTCCGCGGGGCGCAGCCCGCCCTGGGAGGCGAGCAGGTACGCCGCTTCGAGCGGATCGCCCCGGCCGACCGGGTTCCCGGCGTCCCGCAGCGCCCCGCTGCCGGCGGCGACCCGGACCCCGGCCGCGCGCAGGAGGCGTACGGGAGCGGTGCGCAGGCCGCGGCGCTCCAGTGCGGCACAGTCCCCCTGGGGCAGGCAGGTCACCCGCACCCCGGCCGCGGCGAGCTGGTCGGCGGCCCGCGCGGCCGCGTCCAGCGGCAGCCGGGACAGCCCGCCGCACGGGCCGATGGTCACTCCGGGTCGCAGCCCCCCGGCCATCGCCGCGAGGCGGGCGAGACGGCCCGGATCGTCACCGTCGGTGTGCAGGTCGACGGGGCAGCCGTGCTCGCTGGCCAGTTCGAGGACGGCTTCGAGGAAGCCCGTGGGGTCCGGGTCCAGGTCGGGGCAGCCCCCGATCACCGAGGCGCCCATCTTGACGGCGTCGCGCAGCATGGCGAGCCCGTCGGCGCCGGCCACCCCGGTCAGCAGCCGGGGGACGGCCACCGTGGTCAGGTCGGTGAGGCCGCGCAGCGAGCGGCGGGCCTGGAGCGCGGCCTCCATGGGACCCAGCCCGTGCACGTCCCCGATGCGCACGTGGGAGCGGACGGCGGTGGCGCCGTGGCCGAGCTGGAGCAGCGCCGCCTCGGTGGCCCGGCGCTGCACGTCGTCGGGGGCGTACGAGACGGGGCCCTCGCCGTCGGCCGTGAGGGCGGTGTCCCCGTGGGCGTGCGGCTCGGCGGGGGCGGGCAGGAGCAGGTACCCGCTCAGGTCGACCCGGGCCATGGCCGGCGCGGGGAGGCTGCCCGCCGTCCCGACGGCCTGGATCCGGCCGCCGCCGAGCCGTACGTCGACGGTGCGGCCGTCGGTGAGCCGCGCCCCGGCGAGGAGGAGGCCGGTCGCCTCGGAGGCGGGGCCGCCGAGGGGGTCGCGGGCCGGGTTGCGGGAAGGGCCTTCGGCAGGGTTCCGCGGGGAGTGGGACGGCTGCTGCGGCTGGCTGTCGGACATCGCGCTCCTGCGGGGGCTCGGGCGGTTCCTGTGCCGTGGCCGCAGCCCGCGGCCCAAGATCACGCAGCGTGCTCAGAGCCTAGGGCGCGGGGGTCCCGGGTTCGCGGAAGAGCTCAATAGTCGTACCGGTGTGGTGCCCATGCGTCCGGCGCCCGGGTGGGGGAGAGGGCGGGGGCGTCCGGACCGGATGCGGCTCCGGGAATGATCCCCGGGGTGTGACCCCGGGCACATTTGGGGGTGAAAGTGGGTCGGGAGGGGGTGCGGGGTCGGTGGGGAAAGCCCTGGTCCCGCCTTCAGAGCCCAGTCCCCCCAAAGGATTTGGGCGATCGGCTGGCAACCGTGTAATGTCTTCCTCGCTCGCCCCAATAGCTCAGTCGGTAGAGCGTCTCCATGGTAAGGAGAAGGTCTGCGGTTCGATTCCGCATTGGGGCTCTGGTGAGAGAGGTTCCCCACCCTCGGGTGGGGAGCGGATCTCATCAAAGCGGCGTAGCTCAGTCGGTAGAGCAAGCGGCTCATAATCGCTGTGTCACCGGTTCAAGTCCGGTCGCCGCTACAACCAGTAGCCGATTGCGGGGTCGGTCTCCCGATCGGCTACTCTTTTATGCGTTCATCCGTCCCATAGTCCGTCAAGGAGCACTCACGTGGCTGCCACCGACGTCCGCCCGAAGATCACGCTGGCCTGCGTGGAGTGCAAGGAGCGGAACTACATCACCAAGAAGAACCGGCGTAACAACCCGGACCGCATGGAGATGAAGAAGCACTGCCCGCGCTGCAACTCGCACACCGCGCACCGCGAGACCCGCTGATCCTGGCGAAGTCTTCAATATAGGCACCGTCATGAGGTCGTCCCCTTCAATGGGGGGCGGCCTTGTGTCGTTTCTGCTCCGGTTTCTTGATCGGCGATCGATGATCGTCGATCGGTCGACCGCAGCCTTTCGTGTCCCTTCAACAGGAGGTAGTGAGCCATGGCCCTCGACCAGACCTTCGTGGGGCGGACGTACCCGCCCACCGAGCCGTACGAGGTCGGCCGGGAGAAGATCCGCGAATTCGCGGTAGCGGTGGGTGACGAGAATCCCGTCTACACCGACCCCGAAGCCGCCAAGGCGTTCGGTCACCAGGACGTGATCGCCCCGCCGACCTTTGTGTTCGCCATCACTTTCGCGGCCGCGGGCCAGGTCGTCGAGGACCCGCAGCTGGGGCTGGACTACAGCCGCGTCGTGCACGGCGACCAGAAGTTCGCGTACGTCCGCCCCGTGCGGGCCGGTGACCGTCTCACCGTGACCTCCACCATCGAGGCCGTGAAGTCGCTCGCGGGCAACGACATCATCGACATCCGCGGCGAAGTCCACGACGAGTCCGGCGAGCACGTGGTGACCGCCTGGACCAAGCTCGTGTCCCGCGCCCCCGAGGAGGCCTGAGATGACCGCGCAGATCCAGTACGCAGACGTCGAGGTCGGCACCGAACTGCCGGCGGCGTCCTTCCCCGTGACCCGCGCCACACTGGTCCGCTACGCCGGGGCGTCGGGTGACTTCAACCCGATCCACTGGAACGAGAAGTTCGCCAAGGAGGTCGGACTGCCGGACGTGATCGCACACGGCATGTTCACCATGGCCGAGGCGATCCGTGTGGTGACCGACTGGACGGGCGACCCGGGTGCGGTCGTCGAGTACGGGGTGCGCTTCACCAAGCCCGTGGTCGTCCCGAACGACGATCAGGGCGCCCTGATCGAGGTCACGGCGAAGGTCGCCGCCAAGCTGGACGACAAGCGCGTACGGGTCGACCTGACGGCGATGAGCGCGGGCCAGAAGGTCCTGGGCATGTCCCGCGCGGTAGTCCAGCTGGGCTGAGGGGCCAGGCGGCCCTGGGCGGGGTCGGGGTGGGAGTGCACCCCGTGCGGGCCCTGGGCCCTGGGGGCTGGTCGGGGGTGGGGTGGGCGGGACTTGACCTGGGCCGTGTCCCACCGCTCCCCACCGCTCCCCACCGCTCCCCGCCCCGCTCGTTCACCCGCCCTTGACTTAGTTAGTGAGTGAGCACTAACTTTGAGGCGTGGCAAGGATGAGTGCAGAAGAGCGGCGCGAGAGCGTCATTCGGGCGGCGGCCAAGGAGTTCGCTCGCGGGGGGTACTACGGGACCTCCACCGAGGCGATCGCCAAGCGGGTCGGTGTTTCGCAGCCCTACCTTTTCCGGCTCTTCCCGAACAAGCAGGCGATGTTCCTCGCGGCGTCCGCGCGGTGCCTGGAGACCACCCGGGCCGTTTTCGCCCGGGCGGCCGAGGGGCTGGAGGGTGAAGAGGCCCGGAGTGCGATGGCGGACGCGTACATGCGGCTGATCGCCGAAGACCCGCACGTGCTCCAGATGCAGCTCCAGATGTACGTCACCGTCTCCGCCGCGGAGGCCGCCGGCGACCACGAGCTCGGTGAGCTCGTGCGGGAGGGCTGGATGAAGCTGTGGGACACCGTGACGGCGCCGATCGGTGGCGACGTCAAGGAGACCACCACCTTCATGGCCTACGGGATGCTCATCAACACCCTCGCCGCCATGGGCTTCCCGCCCGGGCACCGCATCTGGGAAGGGCTCCACCCCTCGGGTGGGGCCGACGTGGCCGACGTGGCCGACGCTGCCGACGTGGCCGAGGAGAAGCCCGCCCGCGGGGGCGTCGAGTAGTCGCCCCGCTCCACCCCGCCCCGCCGGCCCCGTACCCGGGCCGCTTTCTGGCCTTCAAAGTTAGTCAGCAATAACTAACAACCTTCAGGGGGAATCGTGAACCAGCAGGACCGGCTCAGCAGGCCCGCGGTGTGGGCCCTCGTCCTCACGGGGGCCGCCAGCTTCATGGCCGCGCTCGACAACCTCGTCGTCACCACCGCCCTCCCCGCCATCCGCGCCGACCTCGGCGGAAAGCTGGAGGACCTGGAGTGGACGGTGAACGCCTACACGCTCACCTTCGCCGTCCTGCTCATGTTCGGCTCCGCCCTCGGGGACCGCTTCGGGCGCCGCCGGCTCTTCATCGCCGGACTCGCCGTGTTCACGACCGCCTCCGCCGCGGCCGCCCTCTCGCCCGGGATAGGCCAGCTGATCGCCGCCCGCGCCGTCCAGGGCGTCGGGGCCGCCGTCATGATGCCGCTGTCCCTCACCCTGCTCACCGCCGCCGTCCCGGCCGCCCGGCGCGGCATGGCGCTCGGCATCTACGGAGCCGTCAGCGGTCTGGCCGTCGCCAGTGGTCCGCTGATCGGGGGCAGCCTCACCGAGCACATCTCCTGGCAGTGGATCTTCTGGCTCAACGTGCCGATCGGCCTCGCCCTGATCCCGCTCGCCCGCCTGCGCCTCGCCGAGTCCACCGCCCCCAACTCCCGCCTCGACATCCCCGGCACCCTCCTCATCAGCGGCGGGCTCTTCGGGGTCGTCTACGGACTGGTCAACGCCAACGCCCACGGCTGGACCAGCGCCCCCGTCCTCACCGGCCTGATCGCGGGCAGCGTCCTCATCGCGGGCTTCGTCCACCACGGCTTCAACAGCGCGAACCCCATGCTCCCCATGCGGCTCTTCCGCAGTCGGGGCTTCTTCGGGATCAACCTCGCCAGCCTGCTGATGTACCTCGGCATGTTCGGGTCGATCTTCCTGCTCAGCCAGTTCCTCCAGGGCGTCGCCGGCTACTCGCCCACCGAGGCCGGTCTGCGCATGCTGCCCTGGACCGGTATGGGGATGATCGTCGCCCCGATCGCGGGCATCGTGTCCGACCGGATCGGCGGCCGCCCCGTCGTCGTCGCCGGGCTGGCCCTCCAGGCGCTCGGCCTCGGCTGGTTCGCGGCGGTTCTCGCTCCGGACGTTTCCTACGCCGCCCAGCTCCCCGCCCTGATCCTCAGCGGGATCGGCATGTCCCTGTACTTCGCCCCGGCCAACAACGTGCTGATGTCCACCGTCGCCCCCGCCGACCAGGGCAAGGCCTCCGGCACCAACAACGCCCTCCGCGAGGTCGGCGGAGCCCTCGGCGTGGCCGTCCTGGCCTCGGTCTTCTCCACCCGGGGCGGCTACGAGACCCCGCAGGCCTTCACCGACGGGACCGTCCCCGCCCTGTGGATCGGCGCCGCATCGGTCGCCCTGGCCGCAGCCCTGGCCCTGCTCCTGCCCCGCCGCTCCACCCCCCGGGCCATGCAGTCCGCCCACTCCACCCAGGCCACCCCCGCCCCCACCGCGGCCGTATCCGCGGACAAGGTCCCCACCACCCGCTGAAGCCCCGGACGAGAACGCAAGGAAAGGAACAGCAGCCATGCCCGACGTGCCCTGGTCCACGCCCCACGAGCCCGCCCCCGACGCCGAGGTCTACGTCATGGCCTCCCGCTTCGAGACCGAGACCCTCATCGGGGCGCTCAGGTTCTTCCTCAAGGCCCCCGGCATCATCCGCCAGATCCGCAAGGCCCCCGGCGCCCACGGCGTCGCCCTCCGCGCCCGGGTGACCCGTCGCACCTTCCTGACCCTCTCCGCCTGGGAGGACCGGGACGCCCTCCACCGCTTCGCCCGCAGCGAGCCCCACCGCTCCAGCTCGCGCGCGGCCGCGGCCTTCATGA
Source organism: Streptomyces sp. AB3(2024) (assembly GCF_041862025.1). Taxonomy (NCBI): domain Bacteria; kingdom Bacillati; phylum Actinomycetota; class Actinomycetes; order Kitasatosporales; family Streptomycetaceae; genus Streptomyces; species Streptomyces sp. AB3(2024). The sequence continues at coordinate 76,548 of NZ_JBGWAB010000011.1, read as the reverse complement.
AGGAGTCCGCCTTCACCTACTGGACCGCGCCCGCCTCGGAGCTGCCCATCGGCTGGGCCGAGGCCGAGCGCCGTCTGGCGGAGAGCGAGCAGGGCTACTGAGTGCCCCGCCGGGATGCGAGGGGGACGGACCGTACTCTTGTCCACGTGCAGGAACTCCACGACGCCCCCCTCGCCCCGCTGACCACCTTCCGCCTCGGCGGCCCGGCGGCCAGGCTGGTCACCGCGACCACCGACGCCGAGGTGGTCGACGCCGTACGCGCCGCCGACGCGAGCGGCACCCCCCTCCTGATCATCGGAGGCGGCAGCAACCTGGTCATCGGCGACCGGGGCTTCGCCGGAACCGCCCTGCGCATCGCGACCACGGGCTTCACCCTCGACGGCACCACCCTGGAACTCGCCGCCGGCGAGAACTGGAGCGACGCCGTCGCCCGCACCGTCGAAGCGGGCCTCGCGGGCATCGAATGCCTCGCCGGCATCCCCGGCTCGGCCGGAGCCACCCCGATCCAGAACGTCGGGGCGTACGGCCAGGAAGTCTGCGACACCATCGCCGAGGTCGTCGCCTACGACCGCACCACCGACGCGACCGTCACCCTCTCCGCCGCCGAGTGCGCGTTCCGCTACCGCAACAGCACCTTCAAGGACCAGCCCGACCGCTACGTCGTCCTGCGCGTCCGCTTCGCCCTGGAGGACGCCGGCGGTCTCTCCGCCCCGGTCAAGTACCCCGAGACGGCCCGTGCCCTCGGCGTCGAGGCCGGCGACCGGGTCCCGGCCGCCCTCGCCCGCGAGACCGTCCTGCGCCTGCGCGCCGGCAAGGGCATGGTCCTCGACCCCGCCGACCACGACACCTGGTCCGCGGGCTCCTTCTTCCACAACCCGATCCTGACCGACGAGGCCTACGCCGCCTTCCTCGCCCGCGTCCAGGACCACCTCGGCCCCGACACCGCCCCGCCCGCCTACCCGGCCGGCGAGGGCCGTACGAAGACCAGCGCGGCCTGGCTGATCGACAAGGCCGGATTCACCAAGGGCTACGGCACCGGCCCCGCCCGCATCTCCACCAAGCACACCCTCGCCCTCACCAACCGCGGCGAGGCCACCACCGAAGACCTCCTCACCCTGGCCCGCGAGGTCGTCGCCGGAGTCCACGCGGCGTTCGGCGTCACCCTCGTCAACGAGCCGGTGACGGTCGGCGTCCACCTCTGACATGCACTGCCCCCTGCACGGGGCCGGTACGGACCCCACCCGCCTGGTGGGCCGCGAGATCAGCCGGGTCGTCGCCTCCTGGCACATCTGCGAGGGCGAGCGCTCCGAGGCACCGCTCGACGTCTGGCTGATCGACAGCGACGGCGAGTCCACGCGGATCACCACCGGCTCGGACCAGTGCCTCATCGTCGAGTCCGCCACGCCCCACGAGCCCTACGACACGGGGGAGTGGGGCCGGATCGTGGTCGGCGAGGACCTCGGCGACCACCCCTTCCTGCGCCACCTCGGGCAGACCGTCGCCTCGGTCGCCGAGTTCGCCGTCCCCGAGCAGGGCCGCACCCACCTGGAGATCGTCTTCGAGGACGGCCACCGGGTACGGGCCGACTGCTACGAGGGGGACCTGCGGCTCACCCGTTGAGCCAGTGGTCGATCCCGTCCAGCAGCTTGGCCTTGACCTCGTCGGGCGCGGCCGAACCGCGCACCGACTGCCGCGCCAGCTCGGCGAGCTCCGCGTCCGTGAAGGCGTGGTGGCGGCGGGCGATCTCGTACTGGGCCGCCAGCCGGGACCCGAACAGCAGCGGGTCGTCCGCACCCAGCGCCATGGGCACCCCGGCCTCGAAGAGGGTGCGCAGCGGCACGTCCTCGGGCCGCTCGTAGACGCCGAGCGCCACGTTGGAGGCCGGGCAGACCTCGCAGGTGATCTGCCGGTCGGCGAGCCGCTTCAGCAGCCGGGGGTCCTCGGCGGCCCGTACGCCGTGCCCGATGCGGGCGGCGTGCAGGTCGTCGAGGCAGTCGCGGACGGAGGAGGGCCCGGTGAGCTCGCCGCCGTGCGGGGCCGCGAGCAGGCCGCCCTCACGGGCGATGGCGAAGGCGCGGTCGAAGTCCCGGGCCATGCCGCGGCGTTCGTCGTTGGAGAGCCCGAAGCCGACGATGCCGCGGTCGGCGTAGCGGACGGCTAGGCGGGCGAGGGTGCGGGCGTCGAGGGGGTGCTTCATGCGGTTGGCGGCGATGAGGACCCGCATGCCCAGGCCCGTCTCGCGGGAGGCCGCGTCGACGGCGTCGAGGATGATCTCCACGGCCGGGATCATGCCGCCGAGCAGCGGGGCGTAGGAGGTGGGATCCACCTGGATCTCCAGCCAGCCGCTGCCGTCCCGGACGTCCTCCTCGGCGGCTTCGCGGACCAGGCGGCGGATGTCGTCGGGCTCGCGCAGGCAGGAGCGGGCGGCGTCGTAGAGCCGCTGGAAGCGGAACCAGCCGCGCTCGTCCGTGGCGCGGAGCTTGGGCGGTTTCCCGGCGGTCAGGGCGTCCGGCAGCCGGACGCCGTACTTGTCGGCCAGCTCCAGCAGGGTCGACGGGCGCATCGAGCCGGTGAAGTGCAGGTGCAGGTGGGCCTTCGGCAGAAGCGTGAGATCGCGTACGTGCTCCATCTGGTGATCCTGCCGCATCGCTCACCCGATTGGCAGCGGATTACCTGAACGGGACGTTGCCCGAACGTGAATCTGATGCCGACCGGCCCTCCCACCGCTCCCGGCGGCCGGAAACGCCGGAGCGGCGCCACCCGACGGGGTGGCGCCGCTCCGTATCCGCTCCGCTCGACCGCCGGAGGCCGAGACCTAGGCCTTGGCCTCCGCCAGGAGCTTCTGGACGCGGGAGACGCCCTCGACCAGGTCCTCGTCGCCCAGGGCGTAGGACAGGCGCAGGTAGCCCGGGGTGCCGAAGGCTTCGCCCGGGACGACCGCGACCTCGACCTCGTCCAGGATCAGCGCGGCGAGCTCGACGGAGCTCTGCGGGCGCTTGCCGCGGATCTCCTTGCCGAGGAGCTCCTTCACCGACGGGTACGCGTAGAACGCGCCCTCGGGGGTCGGGCAGAAGACGCCGTCGATCTCGTTCAGCATCCTGACCATGGTCTGGCGGCGGCGGTCGAAGGCCTTGCGCATCTCCGCGACCGCGTCCAGGTTGCCCGAGACGGCGGCCAGCGCGGCGACCTGGGCCACGTTGGAGACGTTGGAGGTGGCGTGCGACTGCAGGTTGGTCGCCGCCTTGATGACGTCCTGCGGGGCGATGACCCAGCCCACGCGCCAGCCCGTCATCGCGTACGTCTTGGCGACGCCGTTGACGACGATGCACTTGTCGCGCAGCGCCGGGACCAGGACCGGCAGCGAGGTGAACTTCGCGTCGCCGTAGACCAGGTGCTCGTAGATCTCGTCCGTGAGCACCCACAGGCCGTGCTCGGCGGCCCACTCGCCGATCGCCTTCGCGTCGGCCTCGGAGTACACCGCGCCCGTCGGGTTGGACGGGGAGACGAACAGGACGACCTTGGTGCGCTCGGTGCGCGCGGCCTCCAGCTGCTCGACGGAGACCCGGTAGCCGGTGGTCTCGTCGGCGACGACCTCGACCGGGACGCCGCCCGCGAGGCGGATCGACTCCGGGTAGGTGGTCCAGTACGGGGCCGGGACGATGACCTCGTCGCCCGGGTCGAGGACGGCCGCGAAGGCCTCGTAGATGGCCTGCTTGCCGCCGTTGGTCACCAGGACCTGGGAGGCGTCCACCTCGTAGCCCGAGTCGCGCAGCGTCTTGGCGGCGATCGCGGCCTTCAGCTCGGGCAGACCGCCGGCCGGCGTGTAGCGGTGGTACTTCGGGTTGCGGCAGGCCTCGACCGCGGCCTCGACGATGTAGTCCGGGGTCGGGAAGTCGGGCTCGCCCGCACCGAAGCCGATCACCGGGCGCCCGGCGGCCTTGAGGGCCTTGGCCTTGGCGTCGACGGCGAGGGTGGCGGACTCGGAAATGGCGCCGATACGGGCGGACACCCGGCGCTCGGAGGAAGGCGTTGCAGAGGTCATGCGGCCAATCGTCCCAGACGCCTCCGAGCCGCCGCACACCGTTTCAAACACCGGACGGAGCAGGTCCGGATGTCTTCTGTTCGACGTCAGGGCCCAGAACACGTACACTCACCTGTCGTTGGTCCTCAACAGCCGCCCCAGAGCGTGAGCACTCCGTGCACTCGCTCGGATGCGGTAGGTTGAGGGGCGCAAAGGGTCGTAGCTCAATTGGTAGAGCACTGGTCTCCAAAACCAGCGGTTGGGGGTTCGAGTCCCTCCGGCCCTGCTTCACACTCCTCTCGGACGTGTGCGCAGGTACGTACTTCGATGCAACGCCGTGCGGCGCAACCGGGCGCGGCTACGGCCACGACCCGGATTCAGGTGAGAGACGTGACGGACGCCCTGGGCTCCATCGACATGCCTGACGCCGAGGACGACACCCGCGAGAAGAAGGCCCGAAAGGGCGGCAAGCGCGGCAAGAAGGGCCCTCTCGGCCGTCTCGCGCTTTTCTACCGCCAGATCGTCGCGGAACTCCGCAAGGTCGTATGGCCCACCCGTAACCAGCTCTCGACGTACACCACCGTGGTGATTGTCTTCGTCGTCATCATGATCGGTCTGGTGACCGTGATTGACTATGGGTTCCAGGAAGCCATCAAGTTCGTCTTCGGCTGATCCCCGCGGAGGGCGGCGCCTTGATGGGTGCCGCCCGTTTTCGCATGTTCCACCACCTTTTGTATCCAGGAAGAAGCAGCCACCGTGTCTGACCCGAACCTGAACGTGAGCCACGACTCCGTCGAGTCCGTCGAGGACGAGCTCGACATCGTCGAGGCGGCAGACGCTGTGGACCCCGACGAGGCCGAGCTCGCCGACGCCGAGGCCGGCATCGCCGCCGAGGAAGCCGCCCTGCACGTCGAGGACGAGGTCGACGCCGAGGCCGATGACGACGCCGACGCCGAAGAGGCCGACGTCGAGGACGAGGACGCCGACGAGGACGAGGACGAGGGCGACGCCCCGGCCGAGGCCGACGAGGAGGCCGAAGAGGCCGCCGAGGTCGAGCCCGCCGAGCCGGTCGACCCCATCCAGGCCCTCCGTGACGAGCTGCGCCTGCTCCCCGGCGAGTGGTACGTGATCCACACCTACGCGGGCTACGAGAAGCGCGTGAAGGCGAACCTCGAACAGCGCGCCGTCTCGCTGAACGTCGAGGAGTTCATCTACCAGGCCGAGGTGCCCGAGGAAGAGATCGTCCAGATCAAGAACGGCGAGCGCAAGAACGTCCGGCAGAACAAGCTGCCCGGTTACGTTCTCGTCCGCATGGATCTGACGAACGAGTCCTGGGGCGTCGTCCGCAACACCCCGGGCGTCACCGGCTTCGTGGGCAACGCCTACGACCCGTACCCGCTGACCCTCGACGAGATCGTCAAGATGCTCGCCCCCGAGGCGCAGGAGAAGGCCGCCAAGCAGGCCGCCGAGGAGGCCGGTCTGCCGGCCCCCGCCGTCAAGCGCACCATCGAGGTCCTGGACTTCGAGGTCGGCGACTCGGTCACCGTCACCGACGGCCCGTTCGCCACGCTGCAGGCGACGATCAACGAGATCAACCCGGACTCGAAGAAGGTCAAGGGCCTCGTGGAGATCTTCGGCCGCGAGACCCCGGTCGAGCTGAGCTTCGACCAGATCCAGAAGAACTGATCCAGATCTTCTGAGCGACGCTTCCGAAACAGGTCAGACCAGCCCGCGAAGGGCGGTCTGACCTGCTCGGTTTTTAGCCCCGCGCCTATACCCGCTATCGTGGTGCGGTATGCCTCCATCCGGATGACCGGTTGGCGGCTGAAAACTCTCACTAGGACCCGGAGAGAGCAATGCCTCCCAAGAAGAAGAAGATCACGGGGCTTATCAAGCTCCAGATCAAGGCCGGTGCGGCCAACCCGGCTCCGCCGGTCGGCCCCGCGCTCGGTCAGCACGGCGTCAACATCATGGAATTCTGCAAGGCCTACAACGCCGCGACCGAGTCGCAGCGTGGCATGGTCGTGCCGGTGGAGATCACGGTCTACGAGGACCGTTCCTTCACCTTCGTCACCAAGACTCCGCCGGCCGCGCGCCTCATCCTGAAGAGCGCGGGCGTGGAGAAGGGCTCTGGCGAGCCGCACAAGACCAAGGTCGCCAAGCTGACGCGTGACCAGGTCCGCGAGATCGCCACGATCAAGATGCCCGACCTGAACGCCAACGACATCGACGCCGCCGAGAAGATCATCGCCGGCACCGCGCGTTCGATGGGCATCACGGTCGAAGGCTGATTCAGCCACCCCAGCACGACAGTGGTAGGACCAAGCGCTGGTCCGCACCACGACTCCACGCCTGAAGTCACAACACAGGAGCAGAAGTGAAGCGCAGCAAGACTCTCCGCGCTGCGGACGCCAAGGTCGACCGGGAGAAGCTCTACGCCCCGCTCGAGGCCGTCCGTCTCGCCAAGGAGACCTCCGCGACCAAGTTCGACAGCACCGTCGAGATCGCCTTCCGCCTGGGTGTCGACCCGCGTAAGGCCGACCAGATGGTCCGCGGCACCGTGAACCTCCCGCACGGCACCGGCAAGACCGCCCGGGTCCTGGTCTTCGCGACCGGTGACCGTGCTGCGGCCGCGGTGGCCGCCGGCGCCGACATTGTCGGCGACGACGAGCTGATCAACGAGATCGCTAAGGGCAACCGCCTCAACGAGTTCGACGCCGTTGTGGCCACCCCGGACCTCATGGGCAAGGTCGGCCGCCTCGGCCGCGTGCTCGGTCCCCGTGGCCTCATGCCGAACCCGAAGACCGGCACCGTCACGATGGACGTCGCCAAGGCTGTCACCGAGATCAAGGGTGGCAAGATCGAGTTCCGCGTCGACAAGCACTCGAACCTGCACTTCATCATCGGCAAGGTCTCCTTCTCCGATGAGCAGCTGGTCGAGAACTACGCGGCGGCCCTGGACGAGATCATCCGTCTGAAGCCGTCCGCCGCCAAGGGCCGCTACATCAAGAAGGCCGCCCTCAGCACCACGATGGGCCCCGGCATCCAGCTGGACTCCAACCGCACCCGGAACCTCCTCGTCGAGGAAGACCCGGCCGCTGTCTGATCCGGCCTCTGCCTGATCGGACCACCGAGTGGTTGAACGGGCCCTTCGCCCCCTTCCGGGGGCGAAGGGCCCGTTTTCTTTTACCGCCGAGTAAGGTCGGGCCTTGATCGAACAGAAGCACATCAGGGGTGGGGGACTCCATGCTCACGTACCGGAAGAGGGCCGCGGGGGCCGCGCTGGCGGGCGTACTGCTCCTGGCCGGGGCGACGGCCTGTGAGGGCGGGAAGAAGGACGGTACGGGCAAGGCCGCGGCGCCTTCGCCGGCCGACCGGCGTCCGTCCGGGCGGACCGCCGACGCGAAGGACGTCGAGGCGCTCACGACGGCGTACGGGAAGACCGCGGCCGCCAAGTCCGCGAAGGTCCGCATGGCGGTCTCGGTACCGCAGTCCTCCGGCGGCGCCGGAGCGCCCATCGAGACGACGGGCGTCCAGGGCTGGGACCCGGGCGTCGTGGACCTCACCGTGAAGGGCGCCTCCGCACCCGGGCTCGGCTCCGGGTCCATGCGCGTGATCGGCCTCAAGGACGTGAGCTACGTACAGCTGCCCGCCGACTCGCCCCTGGCCTCCGGCGGCAAGCGCTGGGTGAAGCTCGACCTCAAGGAGGCCGGCGGGACCACCGACGTGCTGAGCAAGCTCGGCGGGCTGGGCGACGCCCCGCGGCAGGGCCAGGACCCGGCCAGGCAGCTGGCCCTGATGATCAGCTCGCCGGACCTGAAGCGCGTGGGCACCGAACAGGTGGCGGGGGCGGACGTCGAGCACTACGCGGGCACCCTGACCGTCGACGAGTTGCTCGCGGCCAAGGGCTCCAACGCGGTGCTGACCCCGGAGGACCACGGGAAGCTCGTCGCGGAGATGCGCGCGGCAGGGATCCAGGGCTACACCTTGGAGGTCTGGCTGGACGGGGCCGGCCTTCCGGTCCGCACGAAGACCGTCGCGCACACGCCCGGCGGGTCCGACGCCCCTCACAAGAGGTTCGACGTCGACGCCTCCTACTCGGAGTACGGCGCCGCGGTCACCGTGCAGGCTCCGCCGGAGAACGAGACCGTCGACCTGTTCGGGATGCTCACGAAGCTCGGGGAGGGCGCGTGAACCGGACGGCAAGGAAGCGGGCCGCCGCCGCGCTCGCGGGCGCGGCCCTGCTCGTGGGCGGCCTCACCGCCTGCGACGGCGGGGCGAAGGCCGGCGCGGGCGGGGGTGCGGCCGAGGAGGGCGCCACGGCTGGGGCGGCCCGGGCGCCGTCCCCCGTGGACGCGGTGAAGGCGTCCTGGCTCAAGACGGCGGCGGCGAAGTTCGCGACGGCCGAGATGTCCGGCACGGACAGCGACGGCAAGACCACCACCCAGGCCGGCACGAAGGGCTGGTACCCGTCGGCCCACGACCTGAAGATCAAGGGCCCCACGTCGGAGTCCCGCTCCGTCATGACGGACGACGTGATCTACACCGAGCTCAAGAACCCGATCGACGGCAAGCCCTGGATGAAGCTGGACCTGGCCTCGGGAGGCAAGCCCGGCGTGCGGATGAACGAGGACCCGGCGGAGTACCTCGCCCTGCTCCTGGGCCAGCCCAAGGTCGCCCTGGTCCCCGCGACGGCCACCGACACCCCCGGGTCCCGGCACTACCGGGCCGTCCTCACCGGCGCGGACCTGCAGGCGGCCGACGAGTCCACCAAGGTGATGCCGGAGAAGGACCGCCGGTACCTGCACGAGTCCGTGAAGCACCTCACGGTCCTGGAGACGGACGTGTGGATCGGCAAGGACGGCTTCCCCGCGCGCGTCGTCACGGTGGGCAAGGACGACAAGGGCACCTCCAGCACCACCGCCACCTTCGACGGCTTCGGCCAGGTCGCGCCGGTGAAGGCCCCGCCGGCCGACCAGGTCGCCGACTTCGACGCGGTGCTGAAGGGCGGCTCCTGAGGGGCGGCTCCGGAGGCGATTTGCCTCGTCCGGGCGCCTTCGCGTACGCTTCCGGAGAAGCCAAAGACCGCTGGTCGTTGCCGTGCTCGAAAGAGGACGGTGGCCGAAGGATTCGCTGCGAGCGGACGTCCTGCGCAGGTGTTCGAGGAAAGTTCCCGGAATTTCATTTCGGTTGAGCCGTGCCCCGTGCGCCATGCGCCGGGGCGTTTTGTTTGTCCAGCCCCTTCTGAGCGGTCCTCATCACCCGGAAGGAGGCCGACGCTCTATGGCAAGGCCCGACAAGGCTGCTGCGGTAGCCGAGCTTGAGGACCAGTTCCGCAGCTCGAACGCCGTTGTGCTGACCGAGTACCGGGGTCTCACCGTTGCGCAGCTCAAGACGCTGCGTCGTTCGCTCGGTGAGAACGCCCAGTACGCCGTGGTGAAGAACACGCTGACCAAGATTGCGGCCAACAACGCCGGGATCACCTCGCTCGACGACCAGTTCACCGGTCCGACGGGCGCCGCCTTCATCACCGGTGACCCGGTGGAGTCGGCGAAGGGTCTTCGTGACTTCGCCAAGGAGAACCCGAACCTCATCATCAAGGGCGGTGTCCTTGACGGTAAGGCGCTGACCGCCGATGAGATCAAGAAGCTCGCGGACCTCGAGTCCCGCGAGGTTCTGCTCAGCAAGCTGGCCGGCGCGTTCAAGGGCAAGCAGTCCCAGGCTGCCTCGCTCTTCCAGGCGCTGCCGTCGAAGTTCGTCCGCACTGCGGAAGCGCTTCGCGTCAAGCTCGCCGAGCAGGGCGGTGCCGAGTAATTCGGCTCGCGCACTGATCTACGCCGCCTAGTGCGTGGGTCGTAGCGGGCCGTTACGCCCGCCTCTCAATACATCCGGCACCTGCCGAATTAGTGGAAGGATCGCCCATCATGGCGAAGCTCTCTCAGGACGACCTCCTCGCCCAGTTCGAGGAGATGACCCTCATCGAGCTCTCCGAGTTCGTGAAGGCCTTCGAGGAGAAGTTCGACGTCACCGCCGCCGCGGCCGTCGCCGTTGCCGGCGTTGCCGGTCCGGCCGCCGTTGAGGCCGAGGAGGAGAAGGACGAGTTCGACGTCATCCTCACCGGTGCCGGCGACAAGAAGATCCAGGTCATCAAGGTCGTGCGTGAGCTGACCTCCCTGGGCCTGAAGGAGGCCAAGGACCTCGTCGACGGCACCCCGAAGCCGGTCCTCGAGAAGGTCAACAAGGAGGCCGCTGACAAGGCCGCCGAGGCCCTCAAGGCCGCCGGCGCTGGCGTCGAGGTCAAGTAACACCTCTGGGGCCCTCTGAGGCCCCTCCAAAGGGCGATCACCCGTAAGGGTGGTCGCCCTTTGGCGTACCCCCAGTGCCTGACTTGCCCTGGTCTCGTTGGGGAGTAGGGTGATCATCGTTGCCCCGGTGCGGGGTCCGCGGATGATCCGCTCGGAGCACGGGGCCTTGACGAACGGCCAGCGGCGCGCAATTCTCAGAGCCGTCGCCAGCTCGGCCGGGTCGATCCCGGATTCGAGGCATGGATCGACTACGAAGAGGGCAGTACTGATACGCGCTCTGTGTACGAGGGTCGCAGCGTTGGTGTTGGTTTGAACGAGTTGGGGAAGGCCTGTTGCCGGTTTCCGGAAACCTGGTCTGGACATCAGTGAGCCGAGTGGCTACACTGACCCTTTGCGCTGCCTGTTAGCTGACCCCTGCCCGTCGCCAGGGTCATGCCCACGCTTGAGCACACCTGATTGATACGCCCCGACCTGGTCTTTTGGCCAGCTGGGGAGAGTCTGTCTTCTGTGTCGGCTGGGACCGGTACGCGCGTAGTGAGTCCGAGCCCTCGGAAGGACCCCCTCTTGGCCGCCTCGCGCAACGCCTCGACCAATACGAACAACGGTGCCAGCACCGCCCCGCTGCGCATCTCCTTTGCAAAGATCAAGGAGCCCCTCGAGGTTCCGAACCTCCTGGCGCTGCAGACCGAGAGCTTTGACTGGCTGCTCGGCAACGCCGCCTGGAAGTCTCGCGTCGAGTCGGCGCTTGAGAGTGGACAGGACGTCCCCACCAAGTCCGGTCTGGAAGAGATCTTCGAGGAGATTTCGCCGATCGAGGACTTCTCCGGGTCGATGTCGCTGACCTTCCGCGACCACCGTTTCGAGCCGGCGAAGAACTCTGTCGACGAGTGCAAGGAGCGCGACTTCACGTACGCGGCGCCGCTCTTCGTCACGGCCGAGTTCACGAACAACGAGACCGGTGAGATCAAGTCTCAGACGGTCTTCATGGGCGATTTCCCGCTCATGACCAACAAGGGCACCTTCGTCATCAACGGCACCGAGCGTGTCGTCGTGTCGCAGCTCGTCCGTTCCCCGGGCGTCTACTTCGACTCCTCCATCGACAAGACGTCCGACAAGGACATCTTCTCCGCCAAGATCATCCCGTCCCGGGGTGCCTGGCTGGAGATGGAGGTCGACAAGCGCGACATGGTCGGCGTCCGCATCGACCGCAAGCGCAAGCAGTCCGTCACCGTCCTCCTGAAGGCTCTCGGCTGGACCACCGAGCAGATCCTCGAAGAGTTCGGCGAGTACGAGTCCATGCGCGCCACCCTGGAGAAGGACCACACCCAGGGCCAGGACGACGCGCTGCTCGACATCTACCGCAAGCTGCGTCCGGGCGAACCGCCGACCCGCGAGGCCGCTCAGACGCTGCTCGAGAACCTCTACTTCAACCCGAAGCGCTACGACCTCGCCAAGGTCGGCCGCTACAAGGTGAACAAGAAGCTCGGCGCCGATGAGCCGCTGGACGCCGGTGTGCTCACCACCGACGACATCATCGCGACGATCAAGTACCTCGTGAAGCTCCACGCGGGCGAGACCGAGACCATCGGTGAGTCGGGCCGTTCGATCGTCGTCGAGACCGACGACATCGACCACTTCGGCAACCGTCGTCTGCGCAACGTCGGCGAGCTCATCCAGAACCAGGTCCGCACGGGTCTGGCTCGTATGGAGCGCGTCGTGCGCGAGCGCATGACCACGCAGGACGTCGAGGCGATCACGCCGCAGACCCTGATCAACATCCGGCCGGTCGTCGCCTCCATCAAGGAGTTCTTCGGCACCAGCCAGCTGTCGCAGTTCATGGACCAGAACAACCCGCTGTCGGGTCTGACGCACAAGCGTCGTCTCTCGGCGCTGGGTCCCGGTGGTCTGTCCCGTGAGCGGGCCGGCTTCGAGGTCCGTGACGTCCACCCGTCGCACTACGGCCGCATGTGCCCGATCGAGACCCCCGAAGGCCCGAACATCGGTCTGATCGGCTCGCTCGCCTCCTACGGCCGCGTCAACGCGTTCGGTTTCGTGGAGACCCCGTACCGCAAGGTCGTCGAGGGCGTCGTCACCGACGACGTCGACTACCTGACCGCGGACGAGGAAGACCGCTTCGTGATCGCCCAGGCCAACGCCGGCCTGAACGACGAGATGCGCTTCACCGAGAACCGCGTGCTGGTCCGCCGTCGTGGCGGCGAGATCGACTACATCGCCGGCGACGACGTCGACTACATGGACGTCTCCCCGCGCCAGATGGTGTCCGTCGCGACCGCGATGATCCCCTTCCTGGAGCACGACGACGCCAACCGTGCCCTCATGGGCGCGAACATGATGCGCCAGGCCGTTCCGCTCATCAAGGCGGAGGCCCCGCTCGTCGGCACCGGCATGGAGTACCGCTGTGCGGTCGACGCCGGTGACTCGATCAAGGCGGAGAAGGACGGTGTCGTCCAGGAGGTCTCGGCCGACTACGTCACCGTCGCCAACGACGACGGCACGTACACCACGTACCGCGTCGCCAAGTTCTCCCGCTCGAACCAGGGCACCTCGGTCAACCAGAAGGTCATCGTCAACGAGGGTGACCGCATCATCGAGGCCCAGGTCCTCGCCGACGGTCCTGCGACCGAAGAGGGCGAAATGGCCCTCGGCAAGAACCTGCTCGTCGCGTTCATGCCCTGGGAAGGTCACAACTACGAGGACGCGATCATCCTGTCGCAGCGCCTCGTGCAGGACGACGTCCTCTCCTCGATCCACATCGAGGAGCACGAGGTCGACGCCCGTGACACCAAGCTGGGCCCCGAGGAGATCACCCGGGACATCCCGAACGTCTCCGAGGAGGTCCTCGCGGACCTCGACGAGCGCGGCATCATCCGCATCGGTGCGGACGTCGTCGCCGGCGACATCCTGGTCGGCAAGGTCACGCCCAAGGGTGAGACCGAGCTGACCCCGGAGGAGCGCCTGCTCCGCGCGATCTTCGGTGAGAAGGCCCGCGAGGTGCGTGACACCTCGCTCAAGGTTCCTCACGGTGAGATCGGCAAGGTCATCGGTGTCCGCGTCTTCGACCGCGAGGAGGGCGACGAGCTTCCCCCGGGCGTGAACCAGCTGGTCCGCGTCTACGTCGCCCAGAAGCGCAAGATCACCGACGGTGACAAGCTCGCCGGCCGCCACGGCAACAAGGGTGTCATCTCCAAGATCCTTCCGATCGAGGACATGCCCTTCCTTGAGGACGGCACGCCGGTCGACATCATCCTGAACCCGCTGGGTGTCCCGTCCCGAATGAACCCGGGACAGGTCCTGGAGATCCACCTCGGCTGGCTCGCCAGCCGCGGCTGGGATGTCTCCGGTCTCGCGGAGGACTGGGCCGAGCGTCTGAAGGTCATCGGCGCCGACCGCGTCGAGCCCGGTACCAACGTCGCCACCCCGGTGTTCGACGGTGCCCGCGAGGACGAGCTCGCCGGCCTGTTCGAGCACACCATCCCGAACCGCGACGGCGACCGCCTGGTCCTCCCGTCCGGTAAGGCGCGCCTGTTCGACGGCCGCTCCGGTGAGCCGTTCCCGGACCCGATCTCGATCGGGTACATGTACATCCTCAAGCTGCACCACCTGGTCGACGACAAGCTCCACGCGCGTTCGACCGGTCCCTACTCGATGATCACGCAGCAGCCGCTGGGTGGTAAGGCGCAGTTCGGTGGCCAGCGCTTCGGTGAGATGGAGGTGTGGGCGCTTGAGGCTTATGGCGCCGCTTACGCCCTCCAGGAGCTGCTGACCATCAAGTCCGACGACGTCACCGGCCGCGTGAAGGTCTACGAGGCCATCGTCAAGGGCGAGAACATCCCCGAGCCGGGCATTCCCGAGTCCTTCAAGGTGCTCATCAAGGAAATGCAGTCGCTCTGCCTCAACGTGGAGGTGCTGTCCTCGGACGGCATGTCCATCGAGATGCGCGACACCGACGAGGACGTCTTCCGCGCGGCGGAGGAGCTCGGTATCGACCTGTCCCGGCGAGAGCCGAGCAGCGTCGAAGAGGTCTGACGGGCCTGACGGGGGGCTCGCTCAAGAGCCCCCCGTCATCCCCGGGACCGTTCAGACCATGATTGAGACTCGACCCCGAAAGAGGGATTGACGCACAGTGCTCGACGTCAACTTCTTCGACGAGCTGCGGATCGGCCTTGCCACCGCGGACGACATCCGAACCTGGTCGCACGGCGAGGTCAAGAAGCCGGAGACCATCAACTACCGCACCCTCAAGCCCGAGAAGGACGGACTCTTCTGCGAGAAGATCTTCGGTCCTACCCGGGACTGGGAGTGCTACTGCGGCAAGTACAAGCGTGTCCGCTTCAAGGGCATCATCTGTGAGCGTTGTGGCGTCGAGGTCACGCGCGCCAAGGTGCGCCGTGAGCGGATGGGCCACATCGAGCTTGCCGCTCCCGTCACCCACATCTGGTACTTCAAGGGCGTCCCCTCGCGCCTGGGCTACCTGCTGGACCTCGCGCCGAAGGACCTTGAGAAGGTCATCTACTTCGCCGCGTACATGATCACGTTCGTCGACGACGAGCGCCGTCAGCGCGACCTGCCGTCGCTGGAGGCCCACGTCTCCGTCGAGCGCCAGCAGATCGAGAACCGCCGTGACGCGGACCTCGAAGGCCGGGCCAAGAAGCTCGAGACCGACCTGGCCGAGCTTGAGGCCGAGGGTGCGAAGGCCGACGTGCGCCGCAAGGTGCGCGAGGGTGCCGAGCGCGAGATGAAGCAGCTCCGTGACCGCGCCCAGCGCGAGATCGACCGCCTCGACGAGGTGTGGAACCGCTTCAAGAACCTCAAGGTCCAGGACCTCGAGGGCGACGAGCTGCTCTACCGCGAGCTGCGCGACCGCTTCGGTACGTACTTCGACGGTTCGATGGGTGCCGCGGCGCTGCAGAAGCGCCTGGAGTCCTTCGACCTGGAGGAGGAGGCCGAGCGCCTCCGCGAGATCATCCGTACCGGCAAGGGCCAGAAGAAGACCCGTGCGCTCAAGCGCCTCAAGGTCGTCTCCGCGTTCCTGCAGACCAGCAACAGCCCCAAGGGCATGGTTCTGGACTGCGTCCCGGTCATCCCGCCGGACCTGCGTCCGATGGTGCAGCTGGACGGTGGCCGCTTCGCGACCTCCGACCTGAACGACCTGTACCGCCGTGTGATCAACCGCAACAACCGCCTGAAGCGCCTTCTCGACCTCGGTGCCCCCGAGATCATCGTGAACAACGAGAAGCGCATGCTCCAGGAGGCGGTCGACGCCCTCTTCGACAACGGCCGTCGTGGTCGCCCGGTCACGGGCCCCGGCAACCGTCCGCTGAAGTCCCTGAGCGACATGCTCAAGGGCAAGCAGGGTCGATTCCGTCAGAACCTCCTCGGCAAGCGCGTGGACTACTCCGCGCGTTCCGTGATCGTCGTCGGTCCGCAGCTGAAGCTGCACCAGTGTGGTCTGCCCAAGGCCATGGCGCTGGAGCTCTTCAAGCCGTTCGTGATGAAGCGCCTGGTCGACCTGAACCACGCGCAGAACATCAAGTCGGCGAAGCGCATGGTCGAGCGCGGCCGCACGGTCGTCTACGACGTCCTCGAAGAGGTCATCGCCGAGCACCCGGTCCTCCTGAACCGTGCGCCCACGCTGCACCGCCTCGGCATCCAGGCCTTCGAGCCCCAGCTGGTCGAAGGCAAGGCCATCCAGATCCACCCGCTCGTCTGCACCGCGTTCAACGCGGACTTCGACGGTGACCAGATGGCCGTGCACCTGCCGCTCTCCGCGGAGGCGCAGGCCGAGGCCCGCATCCTGATGCTGTCCTCGAACAACATCCTCAAGCCGGCCGACGGCCGTCCGGTCACGATGCCGACGCAGGACATGGTCCTGGGTCTGTTCTTCCTGACCACCGACGGTGAGCTCCGTGACGTCAAGGGCGAGGGCCGTGCGTTCGGCTCCACCGCCGAGGCGATCATGGCGTTCGACGCCGGCGAGCTCGCGCTGCAGTCGGCCGTCGACATCCGCTTCCCGGTGGGCACCATCCCGCCGCGCGGCTGGGTGGCGCCGGTCGCCGAAGAGGGCGAGCAGGAGTTCCAGCCGGGCGACAGCTTCCGTCTGAAGACGACCCTGGGTCGCGCGCTCTTCAACGAGCTGCTGCCCGAGGACTACCCGTTCGTCGACTACTCGGTGGGCAAGAAGCAGCTCTCCGAGATCGTCAACGACCTGGCGGAGCGCTACCCCAAGGTCATCGTGGCGGCGACGCTCGACAACCTGAAGGCGGCCGGCTTCCACTGGGCGACCCGTTCGGGCGTCACCGTGGCCATCTCCGACGTCGTCGTTCCCGAGGCGAAGAAGGAAATCGTCGCGGGCTACGAGGCCAAGGACGAGAAGGTCCAGAAGCAGTACGAGCGCGGTCTGATCACCAAGGAAGAGCGCACTCAGGAGCTCATCCAGATCTGGACGCAGGCGACCAACGAGGTCGCCGAGGCGATGAACGCGAACTTCCCCAAGACGAACCCCATCTTCATGATGGTTGACTCGGGTGCCCGAGGAAACATGATGCAGATGCGACAGATCGCCGGTATGCGTGGTCTGGTGTCGAACGCGAAGAACGAGACCATCCCGCGTCCGATCAAGGCGTCCTTCCGTGAGGGCCTCACCGTTCTGGAGTACTTCATCTCCACGCACGGTGCCCGTAAGGGTCTGGCGGACACCGCCCTGCGTACCGCCGACTCGGGTTACCTCACCCGTCGTCTGGTGGACGTCTCGCAGGACGTCATCATCCGCGAGGAGGACTGCGGCACCGAGCGCGGCCTCAAGCTCAAGATCGGTGTCAAGGACGAGGCGGGTGTCCTCCGCAAGGCGGACGACGTCGAGACCTCCGTGTACGCCCGCATGCTGGCCGAGGACGTCGTCATCGACGGCAAGGTCATCGCGCCGGCGAACGTGGACCTCGGCGACGTGCTCATCGACGCCCTCATCGCGAACGGCGTCGAGGAGGTCAAGACCCGCTCGGTCCTGACCTGCGAGTCCGCGGTCGGCACCTGTGCCTTCTGCTACGGCCGCTCGCTGGCCACCGGCAAGCTGGTCGACATCGGTGAGGCGGTCGGCATCATCGCCGCCCAGTCCATCGGTGAGCCCGGTACCCAGCTGACGATGCGTACCTTCCACACCGGTGGTGTGGCCGGTGACGACATCACGCAGGGTCTGCCGCGTGTCGTCGAGCTCTTCGAGGCCCGTACCCCGAAGGGTGTCGCCCCGATCTCCGAGGCCGCCGGCCGCGTGCGGATCGAGGAGACCGAGAAGACGAAGAAGATCGTCATCACGCCCGACGACGGCAGCGAGGAGACGGCCTTCCCGATCTCCAAGCGCGCCAAGGTCATCGTGCACGAGGGCGACCACGTCGAGGTGGGCCAGAAGCTCACCATGGGTGCCACCAACCCGCACGACGTGCTGCGCATCCTCGGCCAGCGTGCCGTCCAGGTCCACCTGGTCGGCGAAGTCCAGAAGGTCTACAACTCGCAGGGCGTGTCGATCCACGACAAGCACATCGAGATCATCATCCGGCAGATGCTGCGCCGCGTGACGATCATCGAGTCCGGCGACGCGGAGCTCCTGCCGGGCGAGCTCGTCGAGCGCTCGAAGTTCGAGACCGAGAACCGTCGCGTGGTCACCGAGGGCGGTCACCCCGCCTCCGGCCGTCCGCAGCTGATGGGTATCACCAAGGCCTCGCTGGCGACTGAATCCTGGCTGTCGGCCGCCTCCTTCCAGGAGACGACCCGAGTCCTGACGGATGCGGCGATCAACGCCAAGTCCGACAGCCTCATCGGCCTCAAGGAGAACGTCATCATCGGTAAGCTCATCCCGGCCGGTACGGGTCTGTCCCGTTACCGCAACATCCGGGTCGAGCCCACCGAAGAGGCCAAGGCCGCGATGTACTCGGCCGTCGGCTACGACGACATCGACTACTCGCCCTTCGGCACCGGCTCCGGCCAGGCGGTCCCGCTGGAGGACTACGACTACGGCCCGTACAACGGCTGAGTCGCAGCAGAGCAGTAACCGCAGGGCGGTCACCCGAGAGGGTGGCCGCCCTGCGGCGTTCCCGGGGTCTGTCGGAGGTGCCGCTGGAGGTGGTGGAGGCGGGTGCGGTGGTCGGGGTGGGAGGCGAGCAGGCGGGACAGCCGGCCGGTGCCGTCCGCGCCTCCCTTCGCCTCCTCGGCCAGTACCCCGTGCAGCACCTGGGCCAACATCGGGCCGAAGCCCAGCACGGCAGCATGCGCGTCGGCACGCAGTTCGGCCCGTCGGCCCACGGCGGCGGTCAGGTACGGCAGCGCGAGCAGCAGGAGGGGCAGTCCGTAGGTCGCGGTCAGTGTGGCGAAGGCGAGCCAGCCGAGCAGGAGCACCAGGACCACGGCCACCGGGTAGGAGAATCCGCTGGTGACGCGGACCAGCCTGACGGTGCCCGCGGCCAGCCCCCGCCAGGCCAGCCGGCCCGGCAGCGCGTACCACCAGGTGAGCAGCCCCGACCAGGTGTGGCCCCGGGTGTGGTGGCCCAGTTCGTGGGCGAGTACGGCTGCCAGCTGGCCGGTCGGCAGCTGCTCCAGCGCTCGCCGGGTGACGGCGACGATGTGGCCGGCCGCGGCGAGTGCGTTCAGGCCGTCGCTCTCCTCGATCCACAGCTCGTAACGGGCCCCGTCGATCCCGGCACGGGCGGTGACCTCGCGCCAGACGGGGGCGAGCGTGGCCAGCTCGGCCGGGAGCGGGTGCTGGAGGCCGAAGAAGTGACGGGCGAGGAACCGCTCGCTCGGCCGGTGGAAGACGAGGGCGCCGGAGCAGAGCCACAGGCTCGCGGGCAGCCAGGCCGGCGGACCCAGCCAGGCCTCCAGCAGCATGCCCGCCCCGGCCACCACGAGGAGGCTGGTCAGGAACCCGGGAAGGTGGAGGGCGAGCCGCCCCCAGACCGTGGCGTCCGCGGACCGCTGGCGGGCACGGAGGTGGATCCGGGTGCCGGGGGCGTTGCGGTAGTCGAGGTCGTCGACCGGAGCCCGGGACTCCTGGGGGATCCCCGGTGTGGGCGGGGTGGTCACGAACCCGCCTTCGGGCCGGCGGGCGGGAACGGCCGGCGGCCGTAGCCGGGAGGCGGATCCGAGGGGGCCTTCTCGGAGGACGGCCGGCGGGGGCCCGGCGCCAGGGCCTCGTTGATCTGGTCGAACATGAGCTGCCGGGTGGCGCGCAGTTCGTGGGCCTCGGCCCCCTCCTTTCCGAGCAGTGCCTTGACCTGTTCGAGCCGCGAGGCCAGCAGGTCGAGCTGGTTCTTGTGCATGCTGTCCAGCGCCAGCCTGGTGTCCTGGGGGTGCTGCGCCAGGTGCAGGGCCCAGGCCTCCACCCCGCCCTGGGCGAGGTGGTGCTGGTAGAAGGCGATCCGCTGGGCCTCGTATCCCTGGAGTTCCATCCGGTGCCGGGCTTGCTGGAGCTCCCGCTCGTGCTCGGTGTTGGCCGGGTCGCGGCGCAGCCGGACGGTCCAGTCGGTCCGCAGGCCCGCGCCCTCGCCGAGCGGTTTGCCGTGCCCGACCTCGAGGAGCAGGGCGTCCTCGGCGGCGGCGCTGCACGCGATGGGGAAGCGCCGGGCGACCGGGCGGGCGGCCCGCTCCAACTCGCCGGTCAGCAGACGGGGGACGTCACGGCAGCCGCTGCGGACGTACCGTGCGGGATCGACGACCTGCCACGTGAGTTCGACGGACACCTCGAATTCGTGGGCGTCGTTGTCGCTGGGCAGGGCGAACTCTGCGCGAAGCGGGTGGACGCCGGTGTCCACCTCGTACACGGCGGTGAAGCGCCTGGTCGTGCCCGGCCTCTCCGGAGGCATGAAGGGCTCGTAGGTGCCCTGGGCGGACACGTAGACGAGGGCGTGGTCGATCCGGGTCCGTGCCCTGCGGGACAGGCCGAACCGGCCGAGCTGCTGGACGGTGACGACCGCGTCGGTCAGCTCCGTGTTCCGATGGGCGTGCTGGTCGAAGTCGTACATCGTGCGGGCCTTCCCTTCAGACGGACACGGGCTGGTCGAGGGCGTCGCGCAGCCGGGCGGCGACCGCGGGGTGCGGACCGCCGTCGTCGCCGCCGGGCGTGCGCAGGAGGTGGTCGAGCCGGGAGTGCTCACCGGGCGAGCCGGCCAGGGCGGGCAGCAGCGCGGCCAGGGCCCATTCGGTGGCCTCGTCCCGGTCCGCGTCCCGGATCCAGCCGCGCAGTACCTCCTCGGCCTGCCCGGTGTGGGCGCGGTCATCGAGCGCGGTGCGCATGAGGCGGGTGATTCCGGGCGCGGTGGGGGCGCCGGCGTCCGCTGCCCGCGCGTACCAGTCCAGGATCTGGGGGCGTCCGTGCCCGGCGTCCTCGTCGCGCTGCTCGCAGGCGGCGAGGAAGCCGCGCACGGCCAGGCCGCGGGCGGAGCGGTGCTCGGACAGGGTGCGCAGGAGCTCCGTCAGGACCGTTTCGGCCCGGTCGGAGAGGAGCAGCAGGCCCACCGACGCCGGGAGCTCTTTGGCCACGGCCGCGTCGGGGGTCGGCTTGCCGTCCTGCAGGCGGGCCTGGCGGCGCAGGGCGGCCAGGGCTTCGACGGGGCGCTCGGCCCCGATCAGCCCGTGGGCCCGTACCGCCACCCAGCAGGGCCTCGGGTCGTCGGCGTTCGCGCTCCAGCCGTCGATGATGCGGGGGATGTTGGGGGTGCCGATCCGGTGGGCGAGGGTGAGCGCGCTGACGGCGGCGGTCCGCCGCCGGGCCTGGTCGGAGTGCGCCCACTTCTCGATGATCAGGGCCATCGCGGACGGCAGGTCGGTGGAGGCGAGCACGGCGGCGGTGGCGGCGGCCCGGGTGCGGACCAGGGGGCGTCCGTCGTTGGCCAGGTCGTCGAGCCACCCGACGAGGGCGGGGCGGGCCGCGGGATGGCCGGTCCACACTTCGGGCAGGACGACCATGGCGGCCCGCTCGTCCGTGAAGCGGGCCTTCACCTGGGTGACGGGACCCCATTCGGTGTCCTCCTCAGCGGTGTACATCAGGGCCCGGGCGAGTTCGAGGCGCTTGCCGATGTGGGTGCTGAAGACAGGGATGACCACGTGCCGTTTGGGGTCGCCGATGCGCTGGAAGGCCTCGTACAAGCGGTCGCTGAGCTCCGCGGTCAGTGCGTACGGACCCCCGTCGAAGGCGGCCAGCGCGATCAGGAAGGCCTTGTCCCGCAGGTGGACGATCTCCTCGGGCTCGGCGAACCACTCCTGCACCTGGTCCTTCAGCGCGCGCAGCGGGTAGCCGTCGAGCTCTTCGCCGGAGGCCTGCCCCGTGGCGTAGCGGAGTAACGCGGTCGCGTATCCGACGACCTCGCGGAGCTGGGGCTCACGGGAGAGGAACGTGGCGACCGAGGGCAGGGCGAGCAGGGACCGCGCGGCTCCTTCTCCGGCGTCGCGGGTCACGTGGGCCGCCAGGACGGCCCGCCGCGGCGGCGGCTTCCAGGCTTGCGCGTGGATGGAACCGTCGAGGTAGGCGCCCAGGCCGGTCGTGATGACCAGGTGGGCGTCCTGCTCGCGCATGAGGTCGCGCAGGGCGTTGAACTGGGCCTCGCGCAGGGGTGCGTCACGGGTCGTGGCGAGGTCGCACAGCACGTAGCCGCCGGCCCTGCCGGGCGGATCGAACAGGGCGGCCAGCTCTCCGGGCCCGGTGGTGTTGTCCAGGACGTGCACGGGTGCGGCGCCGACGCGGCGCAGCAGCATCAGCGCGGCGCTCCGGCGGCCGGTGAACGGGGCGCCGGTCAGTACGAGGACCCGCTCCTTGCGGAGGCGGTCGAGCAGGTCCTCGAAGCGGGTGGATTCGGTGACGAACGCTCCGGCCAGGCGGTCCAGGGTTCCGGCGGTGATTTCGCCGGAGACGGGGCCGGCGCTGCCGAAGCCGCCGAACCGGTAGTGGATTTCCGTCTTGACGTCGCCGATGATCTGGCCGGCGGAGATCCCGTTGTTGGTGCCGTCGAACCGCATCGAACTGGGTGCGTGGGAACGGAGGTCGCGGCGGGTGGCCCAGGGCTGCTGGGCCTCCTCCTCCGGGCTGTCCCTGCCCGCCTCCTTGGCCTCGGTGCCCTCCTCCGGGGCGCGTTCCGGCTGGTCGGCGGAGGGCGGCGGCTGTTCCGGACCCGTGGTCATCGGCGCTCACCGAAGGTGATGCCGCCGTGGACCACTCCGGCCTGGACCCCGTTGTTGGTGCCCCCGAAGTGGACCTCCGTCGTCGGAACGCTCTCGGGCGCGGGGGAGGACGCGGGGGAGGACGCGGAAGCGGGTGACGGGGCGGCCGACGGCGCGGCGGCGGGGGGCGCCGCGGCCGCCCCCTGGGGGAGGGGGCCGTGCAGCCAGGCGGTCAGCGGCCCGTTCTTGCTGGGCACGGTGATCTCGCGGAACTCCGCGGAGGGGACACCGGGGTGTTCGTGCCGCACGATCCCGCTGTACACCGCCTCCGAGACGCAGAGCGCGTAGTCGTCGTGGCGCTCGCGCAGCGCGGCCCGCAGGGTGTTCCCGTCGAGGAGACGACAGGCCTGGTTGAGGTCGCTCCCCACCCAGCCGTCGTACTCGTCGATCATCACGTACCCGGTGGCCAGGACGGCCCGCAGCCGGATCTGCGCCGAACTCGCGGCGAGTCGGTTCACCGACCGCAACTGTGCGGGGGCCTCCGTCAGCAGGGCGCGCAGCAGGGTGTTGACGGGTACGGAGGAGTCGATCAGTTCCATGATCGCGTCGCCTCGGTCGGCGCGCAGCCGCAGGGTCTGGTCGACCCCGGCGGCCAGCAGGGTGCGGTCCACGACGCCGTAGAGCATCCGGCGCAAGTAGGCCTGCTGGACGTCGTCACGGTCGCTGAAGCGCTCCGTGTCGACGAGGAGGAAGGTGCGGTGAAGCGGGTTGCTCATGGTCGCCTCTCGTGGTGGGTCCCTGCGGTGACAAGAGAATGGGGCAGGCGGGCGCGCCGCCGAGAGGGCGGATGACGCACCCGGAGTGTGACGGTGTGCACTGAGCGGGAGGGGCGGGGCGGGTCAGTCCGCGTCCGGTGACTCGGCGATGCGGCGCAGTACGTCCGGACGTACGATCACCAGCGCGCGGCGGCCGGTGAGCACGACCCCGCGCTCGCGCAGCTCCTTGAGCTGGCGCTGGACCATCTCGCGCGAAGCCCCGACGGCCCCGGCCAGCTCCTGCTTGGTCAGGGGGACGGCCACCTCCACGCCCTCCGCGGTGCGCCGGCCGTGTGTGCGGGCGAGGTCCTGGAGGAGGACGGCGAGCCGCTCGCGCACGCTCATGGCCGCGAACTCCAGCCGGCGGCGGT
Organism: Streptomyces sp. AB3(2024); assembly: GCF_041862025.1. Classification (NCBI taxonomy): domain Bacteria; kingdom Bacillati; phylum Actinomycetota; class Actinomycetes; order Kitasatosporales; family Streptomycetaceae; genus Streptomyces; species Streptomyces sp. AB3(2024). Next base: position 52,877 of record NZ_JBGWAB010000011.1, on the reverse strand, counting down.
CGGCCGCCCGGGTGCGGTCCGAGGTGAGGGCCAGGAGCTGCAGGGCCGCGCCAGGGGCGCCGGCGAGGAAGGTGCGGAAGCGCTCGTGCTCGATGGCCACGGCGCGCACCGGTTCGAGGGCGGTCACGGTGGCGGAGCGGGGGCGTCCGGTCAGGGCGGCGGATTCGCCGATGATGTCGCCCGGGCCGCGCAGGGCGAGCAGGGCCTCGTAGCCGTTGGCCGCGGAGGCGGTGACTTTGGTCCAGCCGTGGAGGATCAGCAGGACATGGGCGGCGGGTTCGTTCTGGTGGATCAGGGTGGCCCGGGCCGCGAAGGGGATCTCGCGGCCGAGAGCGCGTAACGCGGCGCCCTCCTCGTCCTCCAGCCGGGCGAGGAAGGGGACCCGGTCGTCCAGCCCTCCGTCGCCCGTGAGATGTGCCGCCGCCATGCGCGCCCCCCCGGTCGTCAAAACGGTCAATGTAGTGGCCACGGGGGGTGCGCGGAGGGAGAACGGGCGGATTACGGGGTGCCGCGGCGGCGGCGGAGGCGGGTGGTGAGCGGGACTGCCAGGAGGGTGAGGAGGGCCAGGGCGGCGGCTGCCAGGCCCGGGGTGAGGCCCTTGGGGGTGAAGGTGCAGGAGACCTTGTCGGTGCCCGGGGTGAGGGGGACCGCGAGCAGGCCGTGGAAGGGGCGGACCGGGGCGCTGCACTGCCAGCCGGGGACGGCCGTCATCGCGAGGACGGCGGTGCCGGTGGAGTCCTTCGGGAGGGTGGCCTCGATGGTGTGGCCGCCCGCGGTGACCTTCGTGGCGCCGGTGGCGGTGAGGTGGCCGACCGCCTTGTCCAGGGCGGCGCGGTCCAGGCACCCGATGGGGTGGGCGCCCGCGGTGGCGCCCCGGGTGTGGGTGTCGACGGTGACCTCCAGGCGGCCGGACGCGGGGACCGGGCCCAGGGGGAGGACGCCGCTCATGCGGTCCTCCAGGGTCCGCCGGGTGGCTCCGGCGTGGAGGGTGCCGTAGAGCTCGGGGGAGTACCAGTAGGCCTCGGAGCCGGGGGTGCACTGGGCGGCGTACGTCTGCGCGGTGGGGGTGCCGCCGCGGGTGACCTCGGGGACCTCGTAGACGGTGGCGCCGAGGACGGTCTCCTGGCGGGCGTAGACGCTGTCCGCGGGGTGGGGGGAGGTGTACGGGGTCGCGGGGCGGACCGTGACCAGCGGCGGGGCGGGGGAGCGGGTGGCCGTCCAGGTGCCCGGGGAGGTGCCGGGGCGGACGTGGGCCCCGATGGAGAAGATCGCGTCGAGCACCGGGTTGTCGGCGCCGAAGAAGGTCCGGCCGTCGTTCTTGAAGCCGTAGCCGAGGGGTTCCAGGGCCTGGTACGTGGCCTCCGGCAGGTAGCTGCTGTAGTACTGCGGGCCCTGTGCCCGCAGGGCGAGGCCGTCGTTGTACGAGGTCTGCGGCGCGCCGGAATCCGTCCGGTAGGCGGGCCAGCCGTCCACCCCTCGGACGGCCTTCCAGTGGTCGCTGATCGACCGGCTGGAGGTGGCGACCGGCTTCGCCCAGTGTTCGCGGGCCCGGCGGGCGTCGGCGTTGGCCGCGGCGACCGTGGACTCGGCGAAGACCACGCCGACCATGAGGACCGCGGCGACGGGGACGAGGTGGCGGCGCCTGTCGCCGAGCGCGAGCAGGGTCAGGGCGAGCAGGGAGACGGCTCCGCCGCCCAGGACGGCCGGCCAGGTCCAGCCGCCGAAGTCGTCGGTGTGGCGCAGCACGAAGGTGGCCGTGACCAGGAGGGCGGCGGCCAGAGCCAGGTGCAGCGGGCGCGGCCGGTTGGCCAGCGCCAGCCAGGCCACGATGACCACCATGCCGCTGAAGACGAAGGCCTCGCGGTACGGATTGCCGTTCGGGACGGCCAGCCCGTGCCACACGTACTGGGTCGGCGGGAACTGGAAGGAGGCGACGACCAGCAGCGTCGCCGCGGCCCACACCAGGCGGGTCTTCTTCGCGATCGCGGTGTTGAAGAGGAAGCTGCCCGCCAGGATCAGCCCCAGCGAGGCCACGTACAGGCGCGGCCGGCCACCCCACAGGTGGGTGGCCGGGAGCATTCCGGCGAGGAAGACCTCGATGCGGACGGGGTCGAAGGCGGCCGCCTTGGTGGGCTGCGCCGCCCCGCTGGACAGGAACGACGGCAGGAGCAGCGGCAGGGTCAGCAGGATGCCCACCACCGTCGCGGAGGCGGCCCGCCACAGGGCGCGCAGGCGCTGCGCGCCGGTCAGGTCCAGGGTGATCAGGCGGACGGCCAGCAGGACGCAGGCGGCCATCGTGGCCATCATGGCGGTGTAGAAGTTCCCGAACCACGCGAGGGCGACGAACAGGGCGACGCCCGGCCAGCGCCGCTGCTCCAGGCACCATTCGACGGCGATGCCGAGGAGCGGGAGCGCGACCAGGCCCCACAGCCACATCGGGATGTACGAGGCGTCGCTCAGCGCCCACCCGCACAGCCCGTACACGGCCCCGAGCACGCCCCGCTGCCACCAGGGGCCGGGCTGGAGCTTGCCGAGGTAGACGGTCATCAGCGCGGCGGCCGCGCCCATGGTGACCGGGGTGATCGCGAAGACGGCCAGGTCCACGTGTGCGCGCGGGACGAGGACGGCGAGCCAGGAGAAGGGGTTGCCGAGGTAGGTGTAGTAGTCGGACAGGAACTGCTGTCCGAAGCCTCCGCTCCAGCTGAACAGGACGTCGCCGGAGGCCTGGCCGTGGACCAGGTCCCACAGGGCGCGGTGGAAGGGCACGTACTGGTTGGCCTGGTCGTTGATGGCCCGGCCGGTGTTGCCGAAGGGGAAGCTGCCGCGGGCCACCCAGGCCGCGCAGAAGGCGCCCGAGGTGACGAGGAAGGCCAGCAGGGGCCCGTAGAGGCGGGTCAGGCGCCCGCCGAGGCGTGGTGGCCCGGGGGTCCGGCCGCCGTCCGGGGGCGGGGTGTCCGCCGTCGTCGGCTCCGAGGTGACCGTCCCCAATGTCCTGCTCCTGGCGCTCGTACGTGTTTGTCTGACTCGCTGGGATTCGCTGGCAGTGTAGTTCGCCCCGCTCTACCACGCGGGTGCGAAGAGCGCACGTCCACCCCGCCTCGGGAGCCCGGCGCCCGTGCGGCGCCTGAGCTGTGCGGTCGTACGGGCCGGAGCGGTGCGGCTTATGTTTTGACCGGAGTGGATGCGGTGGGTACGCTCAGACCTTGTGCCTGGGGTGTGCCTGGGCTCCCGTGCGTGTCCATCAACCGCACGCGAGCCGCATCGGCCACCGCGATCCATGCGTTTCCGTGCTTGCACGGAGGTCCGCCGGATCCGACACACCCGACCGCGTGGGTCGGCAAAGTTCCAGGTTAGCTTCACTACACGGCACACAGAAACCGGAGAAGTAGTGCCTACGATCCAGCAGCTGGTCCGTAAGGGCCGGCAGGACAAGGTCGAGAAGACAAAGACCCCCGCGCTTGAGGCTTCGCCCCAGCGTCGTGGCGTCTGCACGCGTGTGTTCACGACCACCCCGAAGAAGCCGAACTCGGCGCTCCGTAAGGTCGCGCGTGTGCGTCTGACCTCCGGCATCGAGGTCACCGCTTACATTCCGGGTGAGGGACACAACCTGCAGGAGCACTCGATCGTGCTCGTGCGTGGTGGCCGTGTGAAGGACCTGCCGGGTGTTCGTTACAAGATCATCCGCGGTGCGCTTGACACCCAGGCTGTCAAGAACCGCAAGCAGGCCCGCAGCCGCTACGGCGCCAAGAAGGAGAAGTAAGAATGCCTCGTAAGGGCCCCGCCCCGAAGCGCCCGGTCATCATCGACCCGGTCTACGCATCTCCTCTGGTGACCTCGCTCATCAACAAGATCCTCCTGAACGGCAAGCGCTCCACCGCCGAGCGCATCGTTTACGGCGCCATGGAAGGCCTCCGCGAGAAGACCGGCAACGACCCGGTCATCACGCTGAAGCGCGCGCTGGAGAACGTCAAGCCGTCCCTCGAGGTCAAGTCCCGCCGTGTCGGTGGCGCGACCTACCAGGTTCCCGTCGAGGTCAAGCCGGGTCGTCAGTCGACCCTGGCCCTCCGCTGGCTCGTGGGTTACTCCCGCGCCCGCCGTGAGAAGACCATGACCGAGCGCCTGATGAACGAGCTGCTCGACGCCTCGAACGGTCTTGGCGCTGCCGTCAAGAAGCGTGAGGACACGCACAAGATGGCCGAGTCCAACAAGGCCTTCGCGCACTACCGCTGGTAGTCCCAACCCACATCGAGACCGAGAGAAGACTGAGCCGATATGGCTACCACTTCGCTTGACCTGGCCAAGGTGCGCAACATCGGCATCATGGCCCACATCGACGCGGGCAAGACGACCACCACCGAGCGCATCCTGTTCTACACCGGTGTGTCGTACAAGATCGGTGAGGTCCACGACGGCGCTGCCACGATGGACTGGATGGAGCAGGAGCAGGAGCGTGGTATCACCATCACGTCTGCCGCTACCACCTGCCACTGGCCGCTCGAAGATGTTGACCACACCATCAACATCATCGACACCCCGGGTCACGTCGACTTCACCGTCGAGGTGGAGCGTTCGCTCCGCGTCCTCGACGGCGCCGTCACCGTGTTCGACGGTGTGGCCGGCGTTGAGCCGCAGTCCGAGACCGTTTGGCGTCAGGCGGACCGCTACGGCGTCCCGCGCATCTGCTTCGTCAACAAGCTCGACCGCACCGGCGCCGAGTTCCACCGCTGCGTCGAGATGATCAAGGACCGCCTCGGTGCGGTTCCGATCGTCATGCAGCTCCCCATCGGTGCCGAGGCCGACTTCCAGGGTGTCGTCGACCTCGTCACGATGAAGGCGTTCGTCTGGTCCGCCGAGGCGACCAAGGGCGAGATGTACGACATCGTCGACATCCCGGCCACGCACACCGAGGCCGCTGATGAGTGGCGCGGCAAGCTGGTCGAGACCGTCGCCGAGAACGACGACGAGATCATGGAGCTCTTCCTGAACGGCGACGAGCCGTCCGTGGAGCAGCTGCACGCCGCCGTCCGTCGCATCATCCTCGGCTCCGGCAAGGGCAAGGGCGAGCCCACGATCACCGCGGTGTTCTGTGGCACGGCGTTCAAGAACAAGGGCGTTCAGCCCCTGCTCGACGCCGTCGTCCGCTACCTGCCCTCGCCCCTGGACATCGAGGCCATCGAAGGCCACGACGTCCGGGACCCCGAGGTCGTCGTGAAGCGCAAGCCTTCCGACGAGGAGCCCCTCGCGGCGCTGGCGTTCAAGATCATGAGCGACCCGCACCTCGGCAAGCTCACCTTCGTCCGGGTTTACTCGGGCCGCCTGGAGGCCGGCACTGCGGTGCTGAACTCCGTCAAGGGCAAGAAGGAGCGCATCGGCAAGATCTACCGCATGCACGCCAACAAGCGTGAAGAGATCGCCGCGGTGGGCGCCGGTGACATCGTCGCCGTCATGGGCCTGAAGCAGACCACCACCGGTGAGACGCTGTGTGACGACAAGAACCAGGTGATCCTGGAGTCCATGGACTTCCCGGCCCCGGTCATCCAGGTCGCCATCGAGCCCAAGTCCAAGGGTGACCAGGAGAAGCTGGGTGTAGCCATCCAGCGTCTCGCGGAGGAGGACCCCTCCTTCCACGTTCACTCGGACGAGGAGACCGGCCAGACCATCCTCGGCGGTATGGGCGAGCTGCACCTTGAGGTGCTGGTCGACCGTATGAAGCGCGAGTTCAAGGTCGAAGCCAACGTCGGCAAGCCGCAGGTCGCGTACCGCGAGACCATCCGCGGCACCGTCGAGCGTCACGACTACACCCACAAGAAGCAGACCGGTGGTACCGGTCAGTTCGCCAAGGTGCAGATCGCGATCGAGCCCATCACCGAGGCTGACGGTCCGGCGTACGAGTTCGTGAACAAGGTCACCGGTGGCCGCGTGCCGAAGGAGTACATCCCTTCGGTCGACGCCGGTGCGCAGGAGGCCATGCAGTTCGGCATCCTGGCCGGCTACGAGATGACGGGCGTCCGCGTCACGCTTCTCGACGGTGGCTACCACGAGGTCGACTCCTCCGAGCTCGCGTTCAAGATCGCCGGTTCGCAGGCCTTCAAGGAGGCCGCGCGCAAGGCGTCCCCCGTGCTCATGGAGCCGATGATGGCCGTCGAGGTCACCACGCCCGAGGACTACATGGGTGACGTCATCGGCGACATCAACTCCCGCCGTGGCCAGATCCAGGCCATGGAGGAGCGCCACGGCGCTCGCGTCGTCAAGGGCCTCGTGCCCCTCTCGGAGATGTTCGGCTACGTCGGAGACCTCCGCAGCAAGACCTCGGGTCGCGCCAGCTACTCGATGCAGTTCGACTCCTACGCCGAGGTTCCCCGGAACGTCGCTGAGGAGATCATCGCGAAGGCCAAGGGCGAGTAACTCTTCCGAGTACACGTTTTAGGCTTGCCACCGGAGCCTCTGGGGCAACAGGAGCAACCCTCCCGTTGCCCCGGGGGAACCGGCTATCCAGCAAAGATCACCTGGCGCCGATGATTCAAGGCGTACAGAACCACTCTCAGGAGGACCCCGTGGCGAAGGCGAAGTTCGAGCGGACTAAGCCGCACGTCAACATCGGCACCATCGGTCACATTGACCACGGTAAGACGACCCTCACGGCCGCCATTACCAAGGTGCTGCACGACAAGTACCCGGACCTGAACGCGGCCTCGGCGTTCGACCAGATCGACAAGGCTCCCGAGGAGCGCCAGCGCGGTATCACCATCTCCATCGCGCACGTCGAGTACCAGACCGAGGCGCGTCACTACGCCCACGTCGACTGCCCGGGTCACGCTGACTACATCAAGAACATGATCACCGGTGCCGCGCAGATGGACGGTGCCATCCTCGTGGTCGCCGCCACCGACGGCCCGATGCCGCAGACCAAGGAGCACGTGCTCCTGGCCCGCCAGGTCGGCGTTCCGTACATCGTCGTCGCCCTGAACAAGGCCGACATGGTGGACGACGAGGAGATCCTGGAGCTCGTCGAGCTCGAGGTCCGTGAGCTGCTCTCCGAGTACGACTTCCCGGGCGACGACCTGCCGGTCGTCCAGGTCTCCGCGCTGAAGGCGCTCGAGGGCGACAAGGAGTGGGGTGACAAGCTCCTCGGCCTGATGGACGCCGTGGACGAGGCCATCCCGACCCCGCCGCGTGACACCGAGAAGCCGTTCCTGATGCCCGTCGAGGACGTCTTCACGATCACCGGTCGTGGCACCGTCGTCACCGGCCGCATCGAGCGTGGTGTCCTCAAGGTCAACGAGACCGTCGACATCATCGGCATCAAGACCGAGAAGACCACCACCACGGTCACCGGCATCGAGATGTTCCGCAAGCTGCTCGACGAGGGCCAGGCCGGCGAGAACGTCGGTCTGCTCCTCCGTGGCATCAAGCGCGAGGACGTCGAGCGCGGCCAGGTCATCATCAAGCCCGGTTCGGTTACGCCGCACACCGAGTTCGAGGCCGCCGCGTACATCCTGTCGAAGGACGAGGGTGGCCGTCACACCCCGTTCTTCAACAACTACCGCCCGCAGTTCTACTTCCGTACCACGGACGTGACCGGCGTCGTGACCCTCCCCGAGGGCACCGAGATGGTCATGCCGGGCGACAACACCGACATGACGGTCTCGCTGATTCAGCCGGTCGCCATGGAGGAGGGCCTGAAGTTCGCCATCCGTGAGGGTGGTCGTACCGTGGGCGCCGGCCAGGTCACCAAGATCACGAAGTAATTTCGTGCTCTGACCTGGTAGCTCGCGCGAGCGGGCACCATGTTCGGCAGAAGGGCCCCTTCCCCACCGCTCCGGCGGCGGGGAAGGGGCCCTTCTCCGTACCCCGGTAAAGAACGCATAAAGGCCCCGTGAGAGGCTCACCGGCAGTTCGAACGGAATCGCACAGGGTGGGGAAGCATGGGGCAGCAGGGCGACGGCAGACCGGAGATCTCCGACGAGGAGTGGGCCCGGTTCGGTGAGCAGGTCGCGCGGGAGTCCGCGGACGCCCCGAGGGAGCCGTCGGCGCGGGCGCGGATGGTCACCGAGCGGCTGCGCCGCGAGGAGGCGGAGCGGGCGGCCGGGCAGGGGCGCGGGCGGTTCGGCCGCCGGCGGCCGGTGCGCAACGATCCGCCGGGGTGGCGGACCGGGCCGGCCTGGCAGGAGATGGAAGGCCGGGGGAAGACCGGGCGCAGGCTCAGGGCGACCGCCGCGATCGTCTTCATAGCGGGGCTCGCGCTCGTCGTCGTACGCCCGGAGCTGCTGATCGACAGGCTGACCGGCAAGACCGAGGCCCGTGAGCGGGCCGCCACGGCCTCGCCGCTGCCGGCCGAGTCCGCGCGTCCGACCGCGGCCCCGGAGGCCGTGTACCCCGACCGGCCGACCCTGAGGGACCCCTTCCGGGGCTCGCCGGCCCTCCAGTGGGCGGACGGCGCCACCGGCATCGAGGTCCCGCCGGCCACCGCGGTCGGCGGGATGACCGAGGACCAGGTCGCCGACGCACTGGCGAAGGCGAAGCAGTTCCTGGTCGCCGCCAACCTGGACCCGGCGACGCTGCGCGGGGAGCGGCCGGAGGCGGCCCTGAAGCTGCTGGACCCGCAGGACGAGGAGTTGCGCAAGGAACTGGACGAGTCCTTCCGGCAGCCGGCCCGCGGGCACGACCCCCTGGACCTGTTCACCCGCTACGACCCGGCCGAGCTCAAGCCCGTGGGCGACGTGGTCAAGGTGCGGGGCCGGATGTGGGTGGAGCCGGGGGAGAAGGCCGGACAGGCCGAGGTGAAGGCGGACTACTCCTTCGTCCACCCCTTCGTGAAGGTCAAGGGGAACCCGGAGGACGTCGCGCGCACCATCGTGCGGCGGGAGATCACCTTCTCGGTCGCCGACCCCGCCAGGTGGAAGGGGACGCCCGGCGCCCTGCGGCTCGTGTCCTTCCGGCCGGACCTCGCGAACAGCGCCTGCGACCGGTACGACGGGTACCTGCACCCGTCCTTCTTCTCGGACCCCGCGGACGGCGGACCGGCACCCTCCGGATCGCCGGTCGACCCGTACGACCGCAGCAAGACCATCGAGGCGCGCGGGCAGGAGGGCTGCGGGACCGTCTCCCGCTCGTGATCAGCGGTGCGGCCTGGGAGAACCCCCGTCGGGTGAGGCGCGCGGTGCGGTTTGACGTGATCGCGCGGCGGGGTATTCTCTTCGGCCCGATTGGCCAGGTAGGTGTCTCGTATGGCAGACTACTCAAGTTGCTCGGTTGAGTGCCGATGCTGTGCGCCTCCCGCCGGGAGGACCGGAAGCGAGTCCCACAGTACTCGTCGTCCTTAATCTGCCTTTCGGGGCAGCAATGAGGACGGACGTACGGGAATCTTCTGGGAAGTGTCAGCAGGGTGCTTACCAGGCACTCGGTGGGTGTTTCTCCCCCGATGCGCGGTCCGGGACCGCATCCCCTTGGACGAGGGAATTTCCGTATGGGAATTTTCTGTAGAGGGAGTGCGACACGCCCGACCGCGTGGGTCGGAGAGAAGCCGCGGGATCCGTCCCGCAGCCGACCGAGAGCCAGAGCGTTTCCACATACAGACAGGACTACGGAGTAGCCATGGCGGGACAGAAGATCCGCATCCGGCTCAAGGCCTACGACCACGAGGTCATCGATTCCTCGGCGAAGAAGATCGTCGAGACGGTGACCCGCACTGGTGCGTCGGTCGCGGGCCCGGTGCCGCTGCCCACTGAGAAGAACGTGTACTGCGTCATCAAGTCGCCGCACAAGTACAAGGACTCGCGCGAGCACTTCGAGATGCGCACGCACAAGCGCCTGATCGACATCCTCGACCCGACGCCCAAGACCGTTGACTCGCTGATGCGCCTGGACCTTCCGGCCGGCGTTGACATCGAGATCAAGCTCTGAGAGGCGTCGAGAAGATGGCAAAGCAGATCAAGGGCGTCCTGGGCGAGAAGCTCGGCATGACCCAGGTCTGGGACGAGAACAACCGTGTCGTCCCGGTCACCGTGGTCAAGGCCGGACCCTGCGTCGTTACCCAGGTCCGTACGAACGACATCGACGGCTACGAGTCGGTCCAGATCGCCTTCGGCGAGATCGACCCGCGCAAGGTGAACAAGCCCCTCAAGGGCCACTTCGCCAAGGCCGACGTCACCCCCCGCCGCCACCTGGTGGAGCTCCGCACCTCCGACGCCAGCGAGTACACGCTCGGCCAGGAGATCACTGCTGAGGTGTTCGAGTCCGGCGTCAAGGTTGACGTCACGGGCAACAGCAAGGGCAAGGGCTTCGCCGGTGTCATGAAGCGGCACAACTTCCGGGGCCTCGGCGCCGGTCACGGTGTGCAGCGCAAGCACCGCTCCCCCGGTTCGATCGGTGGCTGCGCCACCCCTGGGCGTGTCTTCAAGGGCATGCGCATGGCCGGTCGCATGGGTAACGAGCGCGTCACCACCCAGAACCTGACCATCCACGCGGTTGACGCGGAGAAGGGTCTGCTGCTCATCAAGGGCGCGGTCCCCGGTCCGAACGGCGGCCTCGTCCTGGTCCGTACCGCGGCCAAGGGGGCTTGAGGTAATGAGCACCATTGACATCCTTTCGCCGGCAGGCGACAAGGCCGGTACCGTCGAGCTCCCCGCGGAGATCTTCGACGCCAAGACCAGCGTTCCGCTGATCCACCAGGTCGTTGTCGCTCAGCTGGCTGCTGCCCGTCAGGGCACGCACAAGACCAAGACCCGTGGCGAAGTCCGTGGTGGTGGCCGCAAGCCGTACCGCCAGAAGGGCACCGGCCGCGCCCGTCAGGGTTCGACCCGCGCTCCGCAGTTCGCCGGCGGTGGCGTCGTCCACGGCCCGCAGCCGCGTGACTACTCGCAGCGGACCCCGAAGAAGATGAAGGCCGCCGCCCTCCGCGGTGCCCTCTCGGACCGTGCGCGTCACTCCCGCATCCACGTCGTCACCGGCGTGGTCGAGGGTGCCGCCTCCACGAAGGCCGCCAAGACGCTGTTCGGCAAGATCTCGGAGCGCAAGAACCTGCTCCTGGTCGTCGACCGCAGCGAAGAGGCCGCGTGGCTGTCCGCCCGCAACCTGCCCCAGGTTCACATCCTGGAGCCGGGCCAGCTGAACACGTACGACGTGATCGTCTCTGACGACGTGGTCTTCACTCAGACCGCTTTCGAGTCCTTCGTGTCTGGCCCCAAGGCCGATGAGACCGAAGGGAGCGACGCCTGATGTCTGAGGCGACCGTTACCAGCAAGACCTTCACCGACCCGCGCGACCTGCTGATCAAGCCGGTTGTCTCGGAGAAGAGCTACGCGCTGCTGGACGAGAACAAGTACACGTTCATCGTCGCGCCCGGCTCCAACAAGACCCAGATCAAGCAGGCCGTCGAGGCGGTCTTCGGGGTCAAGGTCACCGGGGTCAACACGATCAACCGTCAGGGTAAGCGCAAGCGCACCAAGACCGGTTTCGGCAAGCGCGCTGACACCAAGCGCGCCATCGTGACCCTCGCTGAGGGCGACCGAATCGACATCTTCGGCGGCCAGGCCTCCTAACGGAGGTCTAGTCGTCCGGAATCGGACGAGGACTGAGAAATGGGTATCCGCAAGTACAAGCCGACGACCCCGGGCCGTCGTGGCTCCAGCGTCGCCGACTTTGTCGAGATCACGCGGTCCACGCCGGAGAAGTCGCTGGTTCGCCCTCTGCACAGCAAGGGCGGCCGTAACAACACCGGCCGGATCACCGTTCGCCACCAGGGTGGTGGACACAAGCGCGCCTACCGCGTGATCGACTTCCGTCGTCACGACAAGGACGGCGTGCCGGCCAAGGTCGCGCACATCGAGTACGACCCCAACCGCACTGCGCGCATCGCGCTCCTGCACTACGCGGACGGCGAGAAGCGCTACATCATCGCGCCGAAGGCTCTGAAGCAGGGCGACCGGATTGAGAACGGCCCCACGGCCGACATCAAGCCCGGTAACAACCTGGCGCTCCGCAACATCCCGGTCGGTACCACGATCCACGCGATCGAGCTCCGTCCCGGTGGCGGCGCGAAGTTCGCCCGCTCGGCCGGTGCCTCCGTGCAGCTGCTGGCGAAGGAGGGCACGATGGCCCACCTTCGTATGCCGTCCGGTGAGATCCGTCTCGTCGACGCGCGCTGCCGCGCCACGGTCGGCGAGGTCGGCAACGCCGAGCAGTCGAACATCAACTGGGGCAAGGCCGGCCGCATGCGCTGGAAGGGCGTTCGCCCGTCCGTCCGCGGTGTCGCGATGAACCCGGTTGACCACCCGCACGGTGGTGGTGAGGGCAAGACCAGTGGTGGTCGCCACCCGGTCTCCCCGTGGGGTCAGAAGGAGGGTCGTACTCGCTCGCCGAAGAAGGCTTCGAGCAAGTACATCGTCCGCCGCCGCAAGACGAACAAGAAGCGCTAGGAGCGGGTTTAGATGCCGCGCAGTCTCAAGAAGGGGCCCTTCGTCGACGACCACCTCGTAAAGAAGGTGGACGTCCAGAACGAAGCCGGCACCAAGAACGTCATCAAGACCTGGTCCCGTCGCTCGATGATCATCCCCAGCATGCTGGGTCACACCATCGCGGTGCACAACGGCAAGACCCACGTCCCGGTGTTCGTCACCGAGTCGATGGTCGGCCACAAGCTCGGCGAGTTCTCGCCGACTCGCACCTTCCGCGGCCACGTCAAGGACGACCGGAAGTCGAAGCGCCGCTAAAGGCGGGGTGGTTATGACTATGACTTACACCGAAGGGACAACCATGGAAGCCAGGGCCCAGGCGCGGTACATCCGCGTCACGCCCATGAAGGCCCGCCGAGTGGTGGACCTTATCCGTGGCATGGATGCCACGGAGGCTCAGGCGGTCCTGCGTTTCGCCCCGCAGGCCGCGAGCGTGCCGGTCGGCAAGGTGCTGGACAGCGCCATTGCCAACGCCGCACACAACTACAACCACCCGGACGCCTCCACGCTGGTCATCAGCGAGGCGTACGTGGACGAGGGCCCGACCCTGAAGCGGTTCCGTCCGCGTGCCCAGGGCCGTGCCTACCGGATCCGCAAGCGGACCAGCCACATCACCGTGGTCGTCAGCAGCAAGGAAGGTTCCCGGTAATGGGCCAGAAGGTAAACCCGCACGGGTTCCGGCTCGGCATCACCACCGACTTCAAGTCGCGTTGGTACGCCGACAAGCTGTACAAGGACTACGTCAAGGAAGACGTCGCCATCCGTCGGATGATGACGTCCGGCATGGAGCGCGCCGGCATCTCGAAGGTTGAGATCGAGCGCACCCGTGACCGCGTGCGTGTGGACATCCACACCGCTCGTCCGGGCATCGTCATCGGCCGCCGTGGCGCCGAGGCCGACCGCATCCGCGGTGACCTCGAGAAGCTCACGGGCAAGCAGGTCCAGCTGAACATCCTCGAGGTCAAGAACCCCGAGCTTGACGCTCAGCTGGTTGCCCAGGCCGTGGCCGAGCAGCTCTCCTCCCGCGTCTCCTTCCGTCGCGCCATGCGTAAGAGCATGCAGGGCACGATGAAGGCCGGCGCCAAGGGCATCAAGATCCAGTGTGGCGGTCGTCTCGGCGGCGCCGAGATGTCCCGCTCCGAGTTCTACCGCGAGGGTCGTGTGCCGCTGCACACCCTGCGCGCGAACGTGGACTACGGCTTCTTCGAGGCCAAGACCACCTTCGGCCGTATCGGTGTGAAGGTCTGGATCTACAAGGGCGACGTCAAGAACATCGCCGAGGTTCGCGCCGAGAACGCTGCGGCCCGTGCGGGTAACCGCCCGGCCCGTGGCGCGCAGGGCGCAGGCGACCGTCCCGCCGGCCGTGGTGGCCGTGGTGGCGAGCGCGGCGGCCGTGGTGGCCGCAAGCCGCAGCAGGCTGCTGGTGTCGAGGCCCCCAAGGCCGACGCTCCCGCCGCCGCTCCGGCCGAGAGCACCGGAACGGAGGCCTGACCGACATGCTGATCCCTCGTAGGGTCAAGCACCGTAAGCAGCACCACCCGAAGCGCCGCGGTATGGCCAAGGGCGGTACTGAGGTCTCGTTCGGCGAGTACGGTATCCAGGCGCTCACCCCCGCCTATGTCACGAACCGCCAGATCGAGGCGGCTCGTATCGCGATGACCCGCCACATCAAGCGTGGCGGCAAGGTCTGGATCAACATCTACCCGGACCGCCCGCTGACGAAGAAGCCGGCCGAAACCCGCATGGGTTCCGGTAAGGGTTCTCCCGAGTGGTGGATCGCGAACGTGCACCCGGGTCGGGTCATGTTCGAGCTGTCCTACCCGAACGAGAAGATTGCTCGTGAGGCGCTCACCCGCGCTGCTCACAAGCTTCCGATGAAGTGCCGGATTGTTCGGCGCGAGGCAGGTGAGTCGTGATGGCGACGGGAACCAAGGCGTCCGAGCTGCGTGAGCTCGGCAACGAGGAGCTCGTTGGCAAGCTGCGCGAGGCCAAGGAGGAGCTGTTCAAGCTCCGCTTCCAGGCGGCCACGGGTCAGCTGGAGAACAACGGCCGGCTCAAGTCCGTCCGTAAGGACATCGCTCGCATCTACACCCTGATGCACGAGCGTGAGCTCGGTATCGAGACGGTGGAGAGCGCCTGATGAGCGAGAAGAACGTGACTGAGACGACCGAGCGCGGCTTCCGCAAGACCCGTGAGGGTCTCGTCGTCAGCGACAAGATGGACAAGACCGTCGTCGTCGCCGTCGAGGACCGCGTCAAGCACGCGCTGTACGGCAAGGTCATCCGCCGTACGAACAAGCTCAAGGCTCACGACGAGCAGAACGCTGCCGGCGTCGGCGACCGCGTCCTCATCATGGAGACGCGTCCGCTGTCGGCGAGCAAGCGCTGGCGCATCGTCGAGATCCTCGAGAAGGCCAAGTAAGCACCTGAGGGGTTTCCCTTAGGTTCGTTCCGCCAGGCTCGGTGGGGGCGGTAGCTCTTCGGAGTGAGGCCCCCGCCGGGAACCGGCAGACAAACAGGAGATACACGTGATCCAGCAGGAGTCGCGACTGCGTATCGCCGACAACACTGGTGCCAAGGAAATCCTTTGCATCCGTGTTCTCGGTGGTTCCGGTCGCCGCTACGCGGGCATCGGTGACGTCATCGTCGCCACCGTCAAGGACGCGATCCCCGGTGGCAACGTGAAGAAGGGTGACGTCGTCAAGGCGGTCATCGTTCGCACCGTCAAGGAGCGTCGCCGCCAGGACGGCTCGTACATCCGCTTTGACGAGAACGCCGCCGTCATTCTGAAGAACGACGGCGACCCTCGCGGCACCCGTATCTTCGGCCCGGTGGGCCGTGAGCTGCGCGAGAAGAAGTTCATGAAGATCATCTCGCTCGCGCCGGAGGTGCTGTAAGCATGAAGATCAAGAAGGGCGACCTGGTTCAGGTCATCACCGGTAAGGACAAGGGCAAGCAGGGCAAGGTCATCGCGGCCTTCCCCGCCAACGACCGCGTCCTCGTCGAGGGTGTCAACCGGGTCAAGAAGCACACCAAGGCCGGCCAGACCGCTGGTGGCTCGCAGACCGGTGGCATCGTGATCACCGAGGCGCCGATCCACGTCAGCAACGTTCAGCTGGTCGTGGAGAAGGACGGCCAGAAGGTCGTCACCCGCGTCGGTTTCCGCTTCGACGACGAGGGCAACAAGATCCGCGTTGCCAAGCGGACGGGTGAGGACATCTGATGGCTACCACTCCGCGTCTCAAGACGAAGTACCGCGAGGACATCACGGGCAAGCTGCGTGAGGAGTTCTCCTACGAGAACGTCATGCAGATCCCCGGCCTCGTCAAGATCGTGGTCAACATGGGTGTGGGCGACGCCGCCCGCGACTCCAAGCTGATCGACGGCGCCATCCGCGACCTGACGACGATCACCGGTCAGAAGCCGGCCGTCACGAAGGCCCGCAAGTCCATCGCGCAGTTCAAGCTGCGTGAGGGTCAGCCGATCGGCTGCCACGTCACCCTTCGTGGTGACCGCATGTGGGAGTTCCTGGACCGTACGCTGTCGCTCGCGCTGCCGCGTATCCGTGACTTCCGTGGTCTGTCGCCGAAGCAGTTCGACGGCCGTGGCAACTACACCTTCGGTCTCACGGAGCAGGTCATGTTCCACGAGATCGACCAGGACAAGATCGACCGTACCCGGGGTATGGACATCACCGTGGTCACCACGGCGACCAACGACGCTGAGGGCCGCGCGCTCCTTCGTCACCTCGGCTTCCCCTTCAAGGAGGCGTAAGCGAGATGGCGAAGAAGGCTCTCATCGCGAAGGCTGCCCGCAAGCCCAAGTTCGGTGTGCGTGCGTACACCCGCTGCCAGCGCTGCGGTCGTCCCCACTCCGTGTACCGCAAGTTCGGCCTGTGCCGCGTGTGCCTTCGTGAGATGGCTCACCGTGGCGAGCTGCCGGGCGTGACCAAGAGCTCCTGGTAATTCCCTCTCGTCCGCAAGGACTTGAGGAGTACCAGGCACTCTCGGTAAGCATCTGGACGGCGGGTGCCCGGCCGCGCATGCCTTAGGCTTGTGTGGTTGGGCGTCCGCCGCCCATAACGACTTACTACGCCGTAGGTCCCCGCGCCGCACCCGTCCCGCCTCTGAGTGGGGAGAGGGATGGCGCATACAGGAAACCCCGGCGAGAGAGGCCGAAGGCCACTTCATGACCATGACTGACCCGATCGCAGACATGCTGACCCGTCTGCGTAACGCTAACTCGGCGTACCACGACACCGTCGTGATGCCGCACAGCAAGATCAAGTCGCACATCGCGGAGATCCTCAAGCAGGAGGGTTTCATCACCGGCTGGAAGGTCGAGGACGCCGAGGTCGGCAAGAACCTCGTCCTCGAGCTGAAGTTCGGGCCGAACCGTGAGCGCTCCATCGCGGGCATCAAGCGGATCTCGAAGCCCGGTCTGCGCGTGTACGCAAAGTCCACCAACCTGCCGAAGGTCCTCGGCGGCCTGGGCGTGGCGATCATCTCCACGTCCCACGGTCTCCTGACCGGCCAGCAGGCAGGCAAGAAGGGCGTAGGTGGGGAAGTCCTCGCCTACGTCTGGTAGTCGGGAACGGAGGAAAAGCAATGTCGCGAATCGGCAAGCTCCCCATCCAGGTTCCCGCCGGTGTGGACGTCACCATCGTTGGCCAGACGGTCGCCGTGAAGGGCCCCAAGGGTTCCCTCACGCACACCGTCAAGGCGCCGATCGAGATCGTCAAGGGTGAGGACGGCGTTCTGAACGTCACCCGCCCGAACGACGAGCGTCAGAACAAGGCCCTGCACGGCCTGTCCCGCACGCTGGTGGCGAACATGATCACCGGCGTGACCACGGGTTACGTCAAGGCACTCGAGATCAGCGGTGTCGGTTACCGCGTCGCCGCGAAGGGCTCCGACCTGGAGTTCCAGCTTGGTTACAGCCACCCGATCCTGATCGAGGCGCCCGAGGGCATCTCCTTCAAGGTCGAGTCGCCCACCAAGTTCGCGGTCGAGGGCATCGACAAGCAGAAGGTCGGCGAGGTCGCCGCCAACATCCGCAAGCTGCGGAAGCCCGACCCGTACAAGGCCAAGGGTGTCAAGTACGCCGGCGAAGTCATCCGCCGCAAGGTCGGAAAGGCTGGTAAGTAGCCATGGCATACGGTGTGAAGATCGCCAAGGGTGACGCGTACAAGCGCGCTGCCAAGGCTCGCCGCCACATCCGCATCCGCAAGAACGTCTCGGGTACGGCGGAGCGTCCGCGCCTCGTCGTGACGCGTTCGAACCGCAACATCGTTGCTCAGGTCATCGACGACCTCCAGGGTCACACCCTGGCGTCCGCGTCGACCCTGGACGCTTCGATCCGCGGTGGCGAAGGCGACAAGAGCGCCCAGGCCCAGGCTGTCGGCGCGCTCGTCGCCGAGCGTGCCAAGGCTGCGGGTGTCGAGACCGTCGTGTTCGACCGCGGTGGCAACCGATATGCCGGGCGCATTGCCGCTCTGGCTGACGCCGCCCGCGAAGCCGGGCTGAAGTTCTAAGCCCCGGTTCCGGGACTCACGGACGTAACAGAGAGAGGTAATCCAATGGCTGGACCCCAGCGCCGCGGAAGCGGTGCCGGTGGCGGCGAGCGGCGGGACCGGAAGGGTCGCGACGGTGGTGCTGCCGTCGAGAAGACCGCTTACGTTGAGCGCGTTGTCGCGATCAACCGTGTCGCCAAGGTTGTCAAGGGTGGTCGTCGCTTCAGCTTCACCGCGCTCGTCGTGGTGGGTGACGGTGACGGCACCGTAGGTGTCGGTTACGGCAAGGCCAAGGAAGTTCCCGCGGCCATCGCCAAGGGTGTCGAGGAAGCCAAGAAGAACTTCTTCAAGGTTCCGCGCATCCAGGGCACCATCCCTCACCCGATCACGGGCGAGCGTGCTGCGGGCGTCGTGCTGCTGAAGCCGGCCGCCCCCGGTACCGGTGTTATCGCCGGTGGCCCGGTGCGCGCCGTTCTGGAGTGCGCCGGCGTTCACGACATCCTGTCGAAGTCGCTCGGCTCGTCCAACGCGATCAACATCGTGCACGCGACCGTGGCGGCCCTCAAGGGCCTGCAGCGTCCCGAGGAGATCGCGGCTCGCCGTGGTCTGCCCCTCGAGGACGTCGCCCCCGCGGCCCTGCTTCGCGCGCGTGCTGGGGCGGGTGTCTAATGGCCCGCCTCAAGATCACGCAGACGAAGTCGTACATCGGCAGCAAGCAGAACCACCGCGACACGCTGCGTTCGCTCGGGCTCAAGCGCCTGAACGACGTCGTGGTCAAGGAGGACCGCCCCGAGTTCCGCGGAATGGTTCACACCGTCCGCCACCTCGTGACGGTTGAGGAGGTTGACTAACATGGCTGAGAGCAGCCCGCTGAAGGCCCACAACCTCCGTCCCGCCCCCGGCGCCAAGACCGCGAAGACCCGTGTCGGTCGTGGTGAGGCGTCGAAGGGTAAGACGGCCGGTCGTGGTACGAAGGGCCAGAAGGCCCGCTACCAGATCCCGCAGCGCTTCGAGGGTGGGCAGATGCCCCTCCACATGCGCCTGCCGAAGCTCAAGGGCTTCAAGAACCCGTTCCGCACCGAGTTCCAGGTTGTCAACCTGGACAAGCTCGGCGCTCTCTACCCCGAGGGTGGAGAGGTCACGGTGGCCGACCTGGTCGCCAAGGGCGCGGTTCGCAAGAACAGCCTCGTCAAGGTCCTGGGCCAGGGCGAGATCTCCGTGGCGCTGACGGTTTCGGTTGACGCCGTCTCCGCCTCCGCCAAGGAGAAGATTGCCGCTGCCGGCGGCACCGTCACCGAGCTCGTCTAAGACGAAACTCTTGTGACAAATAGCTAGAAACCCGACCGGGGGTGCCTCACATATGGGGCATCCCCGGTTGGTCGTTCCACGGGGGGCACACTCGCCGGTAAGGTGGCGTGCACCTTTGCTCGTACGTATTCGTCGATCCCTCAGACCGTCACCTCTGACGCAGTAGCGCGGGGGTCGCAGGAGGCACCGTGCTCACCGCGTTCGCCCGGGCGTTCAAGACGCCCGACCTGCGCAAGAAGCTGCTCTTCACGCTCGGCATCATCGTGCTGTATCGGCTCGGGTCCCACATCCCGGTACCCGGCGTGAGCTACAAGAACGTTCAGATCTGTGTCGACTCGATGGGCACCAGCAACAGCCTCTTCGGTCTCGTCAACATGTTCAGCGGCGGTGCGCTGCTGCAGATCACGATCTTCGCGCTCGGCATCATGCCGTACATCACCGCCAGCATCATCCTGCAGCTGCTGACCGTGGTCATCCCGAAGCTGGAGAACCTCAAAAAAGAGGGACAGTCCGGCACGGCGAAGATCACTCAGTACACGCGCTATTTGACGGTCGCGCTCGCGATCCTGCAGGGCACCGGCCTGGTCGCCACCGCGCGCACCGGCGCCCTGTTCGGTAGCTGCCCGGTCGCTCGGGAGATCGTCCCGAACCACTCGATCTTCACCACGGTCGTCATGGTGATCACCATGACCGCAGGTACCTGTGTCGTCATGTGGCTCGGTGAGCTCATCACCGACCGCGGCATCGGCAACGGCATGTCGATCCTCATGTTCATCTCCATCGCCGCCGGTTTCGTCGGCGCGCTGTGGACGATCAAGCTCCAGGGCAAGATCGCTGGAGGCTGGGTCGAGTTCGGCGTGGTCATCCTGGTCGGTCTCGCGATGGTCGCCCTGGTGGTCTTCGTCGAGCAGGCGCAGCGCAGGATCCCTGTTCAGTACGCCAAGCGCATGATCGGCCGCCGGGCTTACGGCGGTACGTCCACCTACATCCCGCTCAAGGTGAACCAGGCCGGTGTCATCCCGGTCATCTTCGCCTCGTCGCTGCTGTACATCCCGGCACTGATCGTGCAGTTCAGCGGCTCGCAGGCCGGCTGGGCGACCTGGATCCAGAAGCACTTCGTCAAGGGCGACCACCCGTACTACATCGCCGCCTACTTCCTCCTGATCGTCTTCTTCGCGTTCTTCTACGTGGCGATCTCGTTCAACCCCGAGGAAGTTGCCGACAACATGAAGAAGTATGGTGGGTTCATCCCGGGCATCCGCGCCGGGCGGCCTACCGCCGAGTACCTGAGCTACGTACTCAACCGGATCACCTGGCCGGGGTCGCTGTACCTGGGTCTGATCGCTCTCGTGCCGACAATGGCGTTGGCGGGCTTCGGAGCCAACCAGAACTTCCCGTTCGGCGGGACGAGCATCCTCATCATCGTGGGTGTGGGTCTGGAAACCGTGAAGCAGATCGAGAGCCAGCTCCAGCAGCGCAATTACGAAGGGTTCCTCCGCTGATGCGAATCGTCCTCGTCGGGCCTCCCGGTGCGGGCAAGGGAACGCAGGCCGCGTTCCTTGCCAAGAACCTGTCGATCCCGCACATCTCCACGGGCGACCTCTTCCGCGCCAACATCAGTCAGAACACGGAGCTGGGCCAGCGCGCGAAGGCGTTCATGGACGCCGGTGACCTCGTCCCCGACGAGATCACCATCGGCATGGCCAAGGAGCGCATGGAGCAGGCGGACGCCGCGAACGGCTTCCTGCTCGACGGCTTCCCGCGCAACGTGTCCCAGGCCGAGGCGCTGGACGAGATGCTCACGGGCGCGGGCATGAAGCTCGACGCCGTCCTCGACCTGGAGGTCGAGGAGGACGAGGTCGTCAAGCGCATCGCGGGCCGGCGGATCTGCCGCCTGGACTCCTCGCACGTCTTCCACGTGACGTACGCGGCGCCGAACGCCGAGGGTGTCTGCGACACCTGCGGCGGCGAGCTGTACCAGCGCGACGACGACTCCGAGGCCACGGTCCGCAACCGGCTGGAGGTCTACCACACGCAGACCGAGCCGATCATCGACTACTACAAGTCGCAGGGCCTCCTGGTGACGATCGCCGCCCTCGGTGAGGTGCACGAGATCACCAAGCGGGCGATGGACGCCCTCAAGAAGTAGTACCCCTGTCGTACAGGTACGGCCGCGGTGTCCCCAGGGCATCGCGGCCGTACTGTTGAGAAGACCCGTTTCGAAGCTGGAAGGCACGCCCCATGGTGCAGATCAAGACCCCCGAGCAGATCGCGAAGATGCGAGAGGCGGGGCTGGTCGTCGCCGCGATCCACGCGGCGACCCGCGAGGCGGCCGTACCGGGCGCCACGACGCGTGATCTGGACATGGTGGCCCGCAAGGTGATCGCGGACGCCGGGGCCAAGTCGAACTTCCTCGGCTACGGCGGCTTCCCCGCGACGATCTGCACTTCGGTGAACGAGGTCGTCGTCCACGGCATCCCGGACGACAGGACGGTCCTCAAGGACGGCGACATCATCTCCATCGACGCCGGGGCGATCGTGGACGGCTGGCACGGCGACGCGGCCTACACGGCCTTCGTGGGCACCGGTCACGCTCCGGAGCTGGTCGAGCTCTCCCGGGTCACCGAGGAGTCCATGTGGGCCGGTATCGCGGCGATGAAGCTCGGCAACCGCCTGGTGGACATCTCGAAGGCGATCGAGGGGTACATCAAGCGCCAGCCGCGGCCGTCCACCGGTGAGCACAGCCTCGGCAAGTTCGGGATCATCGAGGACTACGGCGGCCACGGCATCGGTTCCGAGATGCACATGGACCCGCACCTGCTGAACTACGTCTCGCGCAAGCGGGGCAAGGGCATCAAGCTCGTCCCGGGCCTCTGCCTGGCGATCGAGCCGATGGTCTCCCTGGGCACCGCCCAGACGGAGGTACTGTCGGACGACTGGACGGTCATCACGACGGACGGCACCTGGTCCTCGCACTGGGAGCACTCCATTGCGCTGACCGAGGCCGGTCCCATCGTCTTGACCAGCCCTGACTGTGGCAAGGCGAAGCTGGCGGAGTACGGGGTCACCACGGCTCCCGACCCTCTGGCGTAATGATCTACACTCTGGGGCAAACTTTCCGGATTCGTCTTTCTGGGTGCCCTGACGTAGACTGACTCGTCGGCTCTCGTGCACTTCCATGCCTGCATGGGGCGCGAGGCCGATCAAGGTAGCCGATTCGAAGGGCGAAGCGTGGCCAAGAAGCAAGGTGCCATCGAAATCGAGGGCACCGTGATCGAGTCCCTCCCGAACGCGATGTTCAAGGTGGAACTGCAGAACGGTCACAAGGTCCTCGCGCACATCAGCGGCAAGATGCGCATGCACTACATCCGCATCCTCCCGGATGACCGGGTCGTCGTGGAGCTGTCTCCGTACGACCTGACGCGTGGCCGGATCGTCTACCGATACAAGTAGATCTTGTCCTCACTCCTGCCTGGGCATCCGTCCCGGTGCGGGTGGTGGCACTGACCCGGAGAACCTCACCAACATGAAGGTCAAGCCGAGCGTCAAGAAGATCTGCGACAAGTGCAAGGTGATCCGCCGTCACGGTCGGGTCATGGTCATCTGCGACAACCTGCGCCACAAGCAGCGCCAGGGCTGACGCACGCCGACCGACCTGCCTTCCGCAGTTCTTCGCGCGACGTAAGAAAACGTACATACGCAGAACCCGCCCAGCCCTGAGAAGGGCCGGCGGCACCTCCGGCGGGGGCCGGGGACCCGGACGTACCACCACCCACCAGGGTGGTCGGCGGTCGGGAGTGGTTCTGCGGAAGACCCCCGAACACACAGGAGCCATTTGTGGCACGCGTTTCCGGTGTTGACATCCCGCGCGAAAAGCGCGTGGAGATCGCACTCACCTACGTCTTCGGTATCGGGCGCACCCGGTCCAAGGAGATCCTCGCCTCGACCGGCGTGAACCCGAACACCCGCGTTCGTGACCTGGCCGAAGAGGACCTCGTCAAGATCCGCGAGTACGTGGACGCCAACCTCCGTACCGAGGGTGACCTCCGCCGCGAGATCCAGGGCGACATCCGCCGCAAGATCGAGATCCAGTGCTACCAGGGTATCCGCCACCGTCGCGGCCTCCCGGTGCACGGTCAGCGCACCAGCACGAACGCGCGTACCCGCAAGGGCCCGCGTCGCGCGATCGCCGGTAAGAAGAAGCCGGGCAAGAAGTAGTCCTGTTCAGCGGTCTTGCGCTGTAGGACCGACCACCTCCCGTAGGAGATTTAGATGCCCCCCAAGGGTCGTCAGGGCGCTGCCAAGAAGGTGCGCCGCAAGGAAAAGAAGAACGTCGCTCACGGGCACGCCCACATCAAGAGCACGTTCAACAACACCATCGTCTCGATCACGGACCCCTCGGGCAACGTGATCTCCTGGGCCTCTGCCGGCCACGTCGGCTTCAAGGGCTCGCGCAAGTCCACCCCCTTCGCCGCGCAGATGGCCGCCGAGTCGGCCGCCCGCCGCGCGCAGGAGCACGGCATGCGCAAGGTTGACGTCTTCGTCAAGGGTCCCGGCTCCGGCCGCGAGACCGCGATCCGCTCCCTCCAGGCCACCGGCCTTGAGGTCGGCTCGATCCAGGACGTCACCCCCACCCCGCACAACGGCTGCCGCCCGCCGAAGCGCCGCCGCGTCTGATCCGGGGCGGCGCCTTCCCCGCTTCAGCGGGGGTGACCCGCGCCGCCGCGTCTGACGCAGTGGACGCACCTGTGCGTTCTTGAGTGTCCGGGCGGTACGAACCCCTCGCGGGGGACGTACCGCCCGTACCCTTGTTAGTCCGCAGCCCTGTGCTGCACCCGTCGGGCGTCAAATAGTGGGCGTCCACGACTGAAGGAACAGACATGCTTATCGCTCAGCGTCCTTCGCTGACCGAAGAGGTCGTCGACGAGTACCGCTCGCGGTTCGTGATCGAGCCGCTGGAGCCGGGCTTCGGCTACACCCTCGGCAACTCCCTGCGCCGTACCCTCCTGTCCTCCATCCCGGGTGCCGCTGTCACCAGCATCCGCGTGGACGGCGTCCTGCACGAGTTCACCACCGTGCCGGGCGTCAAGGAAGACGTCACCGACATCATCCTCAACATCAAGCAGCTGGTCGTCTCCTCGGAGCACGACGAGCCGGTCGTGATGTACCTGCGCAAGCAGGGCCCCGGCCTGGTCACCGCTGCCGACATCGCGCCCCCGGCCGGTGTCGAGGTGCACAACCCGGACCTGGTCCTCGCCACGCTCAACGGCAAGGGCAAGCTGGAGATGGAGCTGACCGTCGAGCGCGGTCGCGGCTACGTCTCCGCCGTCCAGAACAAGCAGCTGGGTCAGGAGATCGGTCGCATCCCGATCGACTCCATCTACAGCCCGGTCCTCAAGGTCACCTACAAGGTCGAGGCGACCCGAGTCGAGCAGCGCACCGACTTCGACAAGCTGATCGTCGACGTCGAGACCAAGCAGGCCATGCGCCCGCGCGACGCCATGGCGTCCGCCGGCAAGACCCTGGTCGAGCTGTTCGGCCTGGCGCGCGAGCTCAACATCGACGCCGAGGGCATCGACATGGGCCCCTCGCCGACGGACGCGGCCCTGGCCGCCGACCTGGCGCTGCCGATCGAGGAGCTGGAGCTCACGGTCCGCTCGTACAACTGCCTCAAGCGCGAGGGCATCCACTCCGTGGGTGAGCTCGTCGCCCGCTCCGAGGCCGACCTGCTCGACATCCGCAACTTCGGTGCGAAGTCGATCGACGAGGTCAAGGCGAAGCTGGCCGGCATGGGCCTGGCCCTCAAGGACAGCCCGCCCGGATTCGACCCGACCGCCGCCGCCGACGCCTTCGGCGCCGACGACGACGCGGACGCCGGTTTCGTCGAGACCGAGCAGTACTAAGCAGCACCCGTAGATCTTTCCCGCGGCGTCCGCCTCGGGGGAACTGACACCGGTACCTGACACGGCCGGTGCAGATATGAAGGAGTAACACCATGCCGCGTCCCGCAAAGGGTGCCCGCCTGGGCGGTTCCGCCGCGCACGAGAAGCACCTCCTCGCGAACCTCGCGAAGGCGCTCTTCGAGCACGGCCGCATCACCACCACCGAGGCCAAGGCCCGTCGCCTGCGTCCCTACGCCGAGCGTCTGGTCACCAAGGCCAAGAAGGGCGACATCCACAACCGTCGCCTGGTGCTGCAGACGATCACGGACAAGAGCATCGTGCACACGCTGTTCACCGAGATCGCCCCGCGCTACGAGAACCGCCCCGGTGGTTACACGCGCATCACCAAGATCGGCAACCGTCGTGGCGACAACGCCCCGATGGCGGTCATCGAGCTGGTCGAGGCCCTGACGGTCGCCCAGCAGGCCACCGGTGAGGCCGAGGCCGCCACCAAGCGCGCGGTCAAGGAGGCGGAGGCTGCCGAGGCTCCCGCCGCCGAGGAGACCAAGGAGGCCTGATCCCGCTCCGGGATCGAGTTTTCTTGATCGGCTCTGAACGGGCCCGCCCCTTCCCGGGGCGGGCCCGTTCTGCATTTCTGAGAGAGGATCTGTCACGTGAGTGACGAGGTGGAGCCCGGTCACGTCCGGGTGCGGCTGGACCTGTCCTACGACGGCAAGGACTTCTCCGGCTGGGCGAAGCAGCGGACGCTGCGGACCGTGCAGGGCGAGCTGGAGAGCGCCCTGCAGACCGTGATGCGCCTCAAGGAGCCCGTCGACCTGACCGTTGCCGGGCGCACCGACGCCGGGGTGCACGCGCGCGGGCAGGTCGCGCAGTTCGACCTGGCCGAGGAGGTGTGGGCCGAGCACCACGACAAGCTGCTGCGCCGCCTCGCGGGCCGGCTGCCGCACGACGTACGGGTCTGGAAGGCCGCGGAGGCCCCCGAGGGCTTCAACGCCCGGTTCTCCGCCATCTGGCGCCGCTACGCCTACCGGGTCGGCGACCACCAGGCGGGCGTCGACCCGCTGCGCCGCGGGCACGTGCTGTGGCACCAGTGGCCCCTGGACGTGGACGCCATGAACGAGGCCGCCGCCGCGCTGCTCGGCGAGCACGACTTCGCCGCGTACTGCAAGAAGCGCGAGGGCGCCACGACGATCCGTACGCTCCAGGAGCTCAGCTGGGTGCGGGACGCGGACGGGATCGTCACCGCGACGGTGCGGGCCGACGCCTTCTGCCACAACATGGTCCGCTCCCTGGTCGGAGCCCTGCTGCACGTCGGCGACGGGCACCGGCCCGTGGAGTGGCCCGGACAGGTCCTGGCCGCCGCCGTACGGGACTCCTCGGTGCACGTGGTGAAGCCGCACGGGCTGACGCTGGAGGAGGTCGGCTACCCGGCGGACGAGCTGCTGGCCGCCCGCAGCAAGGAAGCGCGCAACGTGCGGACCCTGCCGGGGGCGGGCGGCGGCTGCGGGGGCTGCTGAGCCCCGGCCCGTCGGGCGGTCACGGGGCCGAGAGGATCGGAGCCCGCCGGCACCGGCCCCGGGGAAAGCATTTGGGCGGTGCCCCGGTGGCCCGGGAGAATGCCCCGCATGGGACATCTCGAAGCCAGCCACCTGGAGTACTACCTTCCCGACGGGCGGGTCCTGCTCCCCGACGTCTCCTTCCGGGTGGGGGAGGGGTCGGTCGTCGCCCTGGTCGGGGCGAACGGGGCCGGCAAGACCACCCTGCTGAAGCTGATCTCCGGGGAGCTCCAGCCGCACGGCGGCGGGGTGACGATCAGCGGCGGGCTCGGCGTGATGTCGCAGTTCGTGGGCTCGGTGCGGGACGAGACGACCGTGCGGGACCTGCTGGTGTCGGTGGCGCAGCCGCGGATCCGGGAGGCCGCGAAGGCCGTGGACCGGGCCGAGGAGCTGATCCTGACGGTGGACGACGAGGCCGCGCAGATGGCGTACGCGCAGGCGCTCAGCGACTGGGCGGACGTCCAGGGCTACGAGGCGGAGACCCTGTGGGACGTCTGCACGATGGCCGCGCTGGCGATCCCCTACGACAGCGCGCAGTTCCGCGAGGTGCGCACGCTGTCGGGCGGTGAGCAGAAGCGCCTGGTCCTGGAGGCGTTGCTGCGCGGGCCGGACGAGGTGCTGCTGCTCGACGAGCCGGACAACTACCTGGACGTCCCGGGCAAGCGCTGGCTGGAGGAGCAGCTGCGGGCGACCCGCAAGACGGTGCTGTTCGTCTCCCACGACCGGGAGCTGCTGACCCAGGCCGCGGAGAAGATCATCAGCCTGGAGGCGAGCCCGACGGGCAGCGACGTGTGGGTGCACGGCGCGGGCTTCGGGACGTACCACGAGGCCCGCAAGGAGCGTTTCGCACGGTTCGAGGAGCTCAAGCGGCGCTGGGACGAGGAGCACGCCCGGCTGAGGGCGCTGGTGCTGCGGCTGCGCAACCAGGCGGCTTCCAGCCCCGACATGGCCTCGCGCTACCGGGCGATGCAGACGCGCTTCCAGAAGTTCGAGGAGGCCGGCCCGCCGCCGGAGCCGCCGCGCGAGCAGGACATCAGGATGCGGCTGAAGGGCGGGCGTACCGGGGTGCGCGCGCTGACCGTGGAGAACCTGGAGCTGACGGGGCTGATGAAGCCCTTCTCGCTGGAGGTGTTCTACGGGGAGCGCGTCGCGGTGCTCGGCTCGAACGGTTCCGGCAAGTCGCACTTCCTGCGGCTGCTGGCGGGCGAGGACGTCAAGCACACGGGCGACTGGAAGCTGGGCGCGCGGGTGCTGCCGGGCCATTTCGCGCAGACGCACGCGCATCCGGAGCTGTTCGGCCGCACGCTCGTCGACATCCTGTGGACGGAGGCGGCGAAGCCGCTGGGCGCGGCGATGGGCGCCCTGCGCCGCTACGAGCTGGAGCGCCAGGCGGAGCAGCCGTTCGAGAAGCTCTCGGGCGGGCAGCAGGCCCGTTTCCAGATCCTGCTGCTGGAGCTGGCCGGCACCACGGCGCTGCTGCTGGACGAGCCGACGGACAACCTCGACCTGGAGTCGGCGGAGGCCCTGCAGGACGGGCTGGAGTCGTACGACGGCACGGTGCTGTGCGTGACGCACGACCGCTGGTTCGCCCGGACATTTGACCGTTACCTGGTCTTCGGTTCGGACGGTGTTGTGCGGGAGACTCAGGAGCCCGTCTGGGACGAACGCAGGGTCGATCGCAAGCGCTGAAACGCTGACCGCGCGTTCGACGGACGGAGTCCGGCGCAGCCGGCCGAAGCCCCTGAGGCCCCTGGGCCGAGGGGTGCGAGGGCGGCGGTGTGAAAAGGGGTCTCAGGAGCCCGTCTGGGACGAACGTAGGGTCGATCGCAAGCGGTAGGGGCTGTCGACCCCTGCGGGGCGAGGGGGAGGCGCTGTGGGGCTGCGGCCTGGCATCTGGCTCATGAAGTGGGACCGCCCGTCCGCGGCCGGGCGGCGGACCGCCTGGCTGATGGGGCCGGCGCCGTGGGCCTGGCGGGCCGTCTCGCTGCTGGTCCTGCTGACGGTCTCGGTCTCGTCGAGCCTGCGCCCGAACTGGGGCTCCGACAACGCGTTCGTGGTCAAGGCCGCGGACGCGTTGCTGTCGGGGGTCTCGCCGTACGAGGACAAGCGGTTCCTGTACCTGCCCAGCGCCGTGCTGATGGCGGTGCCGGAGGCGATGGTTCCGCGGGAGGCGCTGCGCTGGCTGCTGCCGCTGGGGATGACCGGGCTCGTGGGGGTCGGCTGGTGGGCCTCGCTGCGGCTGTTCGCGGTGCCGCTGTGCTCGCGGTTCGCGGTGGGCGGCTTCGGGCTGCTCGCGTTGGCCTACAAGCCGTACGCGAACCTCGTGCTGATCGGCAACTGGACGGCGATCTCGGCGGCCGCCCTGCCGGTGGCCCTGCTGCTGGCGCACCGGCGCTCGTGGGCCGCGGCGGGGCTGGTGGTGGGGCTGGCGATCGCCTGCAAGCCGATGCTGGTGCCGGTCGGGCTGCTCTTCGTCCTGGCCCGGCAGTGGCGGGGGCTGGCGGGGGCGGTGCTGGTGCCGGTGGTGCTGTCGCTCGTGGGGGCCCTGCTGATGCCGAGCCCGACGCTGTTCTTCACCAAGACCCTGCCGTTCCTCCTCAAGGGGCAGGACGCCTACGCGCTGCCCTGGGACGCCTCGCCGATCGCGGTGCTGCCGCGGCTGGGGCTGCCGGAGGCGGTGGCGGTGGTGCTGGCGGGCGTGGGGGCGCTGGCCGGGCTGTGGGCGGTGCGCGTGCGGTGGCGGCGTTCGCAGGGGGAGGCCGACGGGGGTGCGCTGAGGCTGACGGAGACGTCGTGCATGGTGATGCTCGCCGCATTCCTGGTGTCGCGGCCGTCCTTCGACCACTACCTGCTGGTGGTGCTGCCGCCGCTGCTGGCGTCGGGGGTGCGGGAGGGGTCGATGCCGCGCTCGCCCTTGTTCTGGCTGGCCCTGGTGCCCCAGGCGGCCCTCGTTCCGTGGCCCTCCGAGCTGGCCCACAAGCGGCGCGCGTTCCGGGACATGGCGGCCCTGTGCGGGCTCGCGGGTCTGCTGCTGCGTCGTGTGCTGCGCTCGGGTCGGGTTACTCTGGGACCCGTAACAACTGCGGGGTCCCCATCCAGGACCGAACCGGAGTGCGCCGCGACGCCAGCTGCATCGGCATCGCGGACCGCGTTTTGACCCGTACGGGTCTTCTTGGGTACTCTGCTGGTTTGTTATGCGTATTGGCTTTCTCATTCTCACGTGAAAGGGCCTTACGCCGGTCCACCGGGCCGATGACCAGCGGTTCACACGGGTTGCGTCCCCGATGTGGACAAGCGGCTGTCGTGATCGTCCGTGGTGACCCTGTCAGGACCCTTCCCGCGGGGCTCGTGCCCTATGGGATGACCCACCACTGAAGAAGCGAAGGCATACGCGTGCGTACGTTCAGCCCCAAGCCCGGCGACATCTCGCGCCAGTGGCTCGTCATCGACGCCCAGGACGTTGTCCTCGGCCGTCTGGCGACCCAGGCCGCTGCCCTCCTGCGGGGTAAGCACAAGCCGACCTACGCCCCCCACATGGACATGGGCGACTTCGTCATCATCGTCAACGCCGACAAGGTTCACCTGTCCGGCAACAAGGCGACCCAGAAGATGGCGTACCGCCACTCCGGCTTCCCGGGTGGTCTGCGTTCGGTCCGCTACGACGACCTCCTGGCGAACAACCCGGAGAAGGCCGTCGAGAAGGCCATCAAGGGCATGCTCCCCAAGAACACCCTGGGCCGTCAGATGCTCTCGAAGCTGAAGGTCTACTCGGGCGACCAGCACCCCCACGCTGCCCAGCAGCCGGTGCCGTTCGAGATCACCCAGGTCGCGCAGTAGTTCCGGCCACCCCCTAAGACGTAGAAAATTCTGAGGAGCATCGTGGCCGAGACCACCGCCGAGACCCCCGTCGAAGAGTTCGAGGGCGTCGAGGAGTACACCACCGAGTCCGAGGTTGTCGTCGAGGGCGACTACACCTCCGAGTCGCTTGCCGGTCGCTTCGGTGACCCCCAGCCGGCCGCCGGCCTGGGCCGTCGCAAGAACGCCATCGCCCGCGTCCGGATCGTTCCGGGCACCGGCAAGTGGAAGATCAACGGTCGCACCCTTGAGGACTACTTCCCCAACAAGGTGCACCAGCAGGAAGTCAACGAGCCCTTCAAGCTCCTTGAGCTCGACGGCCGCTACGACGTCATCGCCCGCATCGCGGGTGGCGGCGTCTCCGGCCAGGCCGGTGCCCTGCGCCTCGGCGTTGCCCGTGCGCTGAACGAGGCGGACGTGGACAACAACCGCCCGGCGCTGAAGAAGGCCGGCTTCCTTTCCCGCGACGACCGTGCGGTCGAGCGCAAGAAGGCCGGTCTCAAGAAGGCCCGTAAGGCTCCGCAGTACAGCAAGCGTTAATCTGCGCCTGCTGTTCTGCAACGAAACCGCCCCGGCAGCACTCTCCGTGCTGTCGGGGCGGTTCGTTTACCGCCACAAGCGGCAATACCTGTCACAAGCGGTCACAAAGCGAAGCGTGAACTCGGGAGGACAACAGTGGGACGACTCTTCGGGACGGACGGTGTACGAGGCGTCGCCAATGCGGATCTGACGGCCGAGCTCGCGCTCGGCCTCTCCGTGGCGGCCGCGCACGTACTGGCCGAGGCGGGCACCTTCGCGGGCCACCGGGCCACGGCGGTCGTCGGCCGCGATCCCCGCGCGTCGGGCGAGTTCCTGGAGGCCGCGGTCGTCGCGGGCCTCGCCAGCGCCGGCGTGGACGTCCTGCGCGTCGGTGTGCTGCCCACCCCGGCGGTGGCGTATCTCACCGGTGCGCTGGGCGCCGACCTCGGCGTGATGCTCTCCGCGAGCCACAACGCCATGCCCGACAACGGCATCAAGTTCTTCGCGCGCGGCGGCCACAAGCTCGCCGACGACCTGGAGGACCGCATCGAGTCGGTCTACGAGGAGCACCGCACGGGCGCTCCCTGGGACCGCCCCACCGGTGACGGCGTCGGCCGCGTCTCCGACTACACCGAGGGCTTCGACAAGTACGTCGCCCACCTCATCGGGGTCCTGCCGAACCGGCTCGACGGCCTGAAGGTCGTCCTCGACGAGGCCCACGGCGCGGCCGCCTACGTCTCGCCCGAGGCCTTCACCCGCGCGGGCGCGGAGATCGTCACGATCGGCGCCGAGCCCGACGGCCTCAACATCAACGACGGCTGCGGCTCCACCCACCTGGGACTGCTCAAGGCGGCCGTCGTCGAGCACGGCGCCGACCTCGGTATCGCGCACGACGGCGACGCCGACCGCTGCCTGGCCGTGGACCACACCGGCGCCGAGGTCGACGGCGACCAGATCCTCGCCGTGCTGGCCGTGGCCATGCGCGAGGCGGGCCAGCTGCGCGAGAACACCGTGGTCGGCACCGTCATGTCCAACCTGGGCTTCAAGCTGGCGATGGAGGCCGAGGGCATCCAGGTCGTGCAGACCGGGGTCGGCGACCGCTACGTGCTGGAGTCGATGAAGGAGCACGGCTACGCGCTGGGCGGCGAGCAGTCCGGCCACGTGATCATCCTCGACCACGCGACCACCGGCGACGGCACGCTGACCGGCCTGATGCTGGCGGCGCGCGTCGCGGCCACCGGGCGCGGCCTGGCCGACCTGGCCGGGGTCATGACGCGGCTGCCGCAGATCCTGATCAACGTCCCGGACGTGGACAAGTCCCGGGTCGCGACCTCCGGCGAGCTGGCCGCGGCCGTCGCCGACGCCGAGCGGGAGCTGGGCACCACCGGCCGGGTGCTGCTGCGCCCGTCCGGCACCGAGCCCCTCGTGCGGGTGATGGTGGAGGCCGCCGACATCGAGCAGGCCCGCGCGGTCGCCGGGCGGCTGGCGGACGTGGTGAAGTCGGCGCTCGGCTAGCCCCGGCTACTTCGAGGTGTGCCGTGGCGCACCCGGCGGGCGGATCATCCGGCCCCGCTGGGTGCGCCACAGCAGTTTCCAGGCGAGGAGGGTGAGGCTCCCGGACAGGACGATGCCCAGCAGGTTCAGCGACAGCTGTATGGCCGAGCCCCACATCTGGCCGAAGTCCCCGTAGGACAGGGCCACGGCGGCGTTGGCGGCCGCGGGGACGGTGGTGACCGAGATGGCCACGCCGACCAGGGCGCCGGACTTCGCCGAGGTCAGGGAGAGCATGCCGACCACGCCGGCGAGCAGGGCCACGACGAAGGAGAACGGGTCGGGCTGCCAGATGAAACTGGTGTTGGGCCGGGGGTCGTCCAGCATGCTCTCGTGGAAGAGCCCGAGGGCGTCCATCACCAGGCTGAACACGGTCGTCGCCACGATCGCGGCGGCGAAGCCGACCAGCAGGGCGAGCGTGGAGCGCGAGGTCAGCCGCGGGGCGCGCTGCACCAGGCCCGTACAGATCCCGGCGAGCGGGCCGAACTCCGGACCGACGGCCATCGCGCCGACGATCAGGACCGCGTTGTCCAGGACCACGCCGCAGGCCGCGATCATCGTGGCGACGATCAGGAACACGCAGTAGGTGATCGTGAGGGTGGACTCCTCATGGGTGGACTCGGCGAGCTGTTCCCAGATCACCGCGTCCGCGGCCTCGCCCGGAGCCTCGTCCTCCGCCATGTCGGCGCGCCGCGAGATCGACAGGTCGATGTGCTCGACGGCGATGGAGCCCGACTCGTCGATGCCGAGCCCGCGCATCTCCTGCAGCAGCTCGTCGGCGGCCTCGCGGGCCACGTCGCACATCACCACGTCGCCCGCGGGGTCGCGGGCGGCGCCGGTCAGCACGACCAGGTGCGTGGTGCCGACCGTCCGGTGGATCAGGTCCACGACCTGCTCCGTCAGGGCGTGCGGGGTGATCATCCTCAGGTGGAGCATGCCCGCACCCTAGCCGCCTGGAGCCCGCGGCCCGCTCAGAGCTTGCGCAGGCTCAGCTTCTGGACCTTGTGGTCGGGGCCCTTGCGCACGACGAGGGTGGCGCGTCCGCGGGTGGGCGCCACGTTCTCCAGCAGGTTGGGCTTGTTGATGGTCCGCCACATCGTCTGGGCGTACTCCAGGGCCTCCTCCTCGGAGACCTGGGTGTACTTGCGGAAGTAGGAGAAGGGGTTCTGGAACGCCGTCTCGCGCAGCCTCCTGAAGCGGTTGAGGTACCAGCGCTCGATGTCCTCGGGCCGCGCGTCCACGTACACGCTGAAGTCGAAGTAGTCGGCCAGGCCGACGCGGGTGCGGCCGTCCTTGCCGGGCAGGGCCGGCTGGAGGACGTTCAGCCCCTCGACGATCAGGATGTCGGGGCGGCGCACGACGAGCCGCTCGCCCGGGACGATGTCGTAGATCAGGTGCGAGTAGACCGGGGCCGTGACCTCGTCCTTGCCCGCCTTGATGTCGGCGACGAAACGGGTCAGCGCCCGGCGGTCGTAGGACTCCGGGAAGCCCTTGCGGGCGGTCAGGCCGCGCCGCTGGAGCTCCTTCATCGGGTACAGGAACCCGTCCGTGGTGACCAGCTCGACGCGGGGGTGCTCGGGCCAGCGCGCGAGGAGGGCCTGGAGCAGACGGGCCACCGTCGACTTGCCCACCGCGACCGAGCCGGCGACCCCTATGACGAAGGGGGTGCCCTGCTGGGCGCCGTGCCCGTTGCCGGCGTCGCCGAGGAAGGTGTTCAGGGTGCCGCGCAGGTTGCTGGTGGCGCCGACGTAGAGGTTGAGGAGGCGGGAGAGCGGGAGGTAGACGTCGCGCACCTCGTCGAGGTCGATGACGTCGCCGAGACCGCGCAGCCGCTCGACCTCCTGCGCCGTCAGGGGCAGCGGCGTGCGCTCGCGCAGGGCGCTCCACTCCGCGCGGGTGAGGTCGACGTAGGGGGAGGCCTCGTGGCCCCGGCGGCGCGTGGGGTGCGCGGCAGGCTCGGGGTGCGTGGGGTGCTCCGATCCGACGGGGCGCTCCGTTGCGCTGTCCGGCGTGCTTCGTGGCGGCGAAGTGATCACAGGGTCATTGTCGGGGCTCGGGGCCGGTCGTGGGTGGTGGGGTCGGTCACGTGGCCGACGGCCCCGTCGAAGGCGCAGGTGGTGGGGTTGTACGGGTCCGGGTATCGATCGGAACCCCGTCCCGTCTCATGCCGATCACGATTGGTCCCCGGTGCCGGGAACTCCGGCGGGGCGACCGGACGGGTCATACATTGATCGCTACCGCGACGCCGTTCCGTGTGCGTGCGGTGTTCTTTTTCCCTGGGGGGATCCTTCGTGCGCAGCACCCTTGTCCGTCGTACCGTCCTGACCGCCTCCGCGGTGTCCCTGGCCCTGCTCGCCACCGCCTGTGGCTCCGACAAGGCCGACACCAAGGGCGACGCCAAGCCCGACCCGCGGCCGTCCGCGCCGTCGGCCGCTCCCGCCGCGAAGGGCAAGTCGGACGCGGAGCTGTCCGGTCTGCTGGTCACGCAGGCGGACGTCCCGGACTACGTGGTCAACGCCCAGGCCGCCGCCAAGCTGTCCAAGGTCGACGAGAACCAGCTGACCACCGACAAGGCCGCCTGCAAGGTCCTGGTGCAGACCCAGGCCCTGCAGAAGATCGGCAAGCCGGCCGGCGTCGCCCGTACCGCGCTGGGCGCCAAGCCGAAGGAGCCGGCGGCCGGCGCCTCGCCCGAGGAGAAGCTGGAAGCGGTCAAGAACGCCCTCGGCACCACCGTGACCGCGACCGGTCTGTCCTCCTACGACGGCCAGGGCGCACAGGAGACCCTCGCGGCCTTCAAGACCGCCGGGCAGATCTGCGCGGGCGGGTTCTCCTCCACCTCGGAGGGCGAGACCACCAAGTACGAGAGCGTGGCCGCGGGCCCGGCCGTCACCGTCGGCGACGAGGCCGTCAGCCTGAGCCTCACCATCGACCTGGAGGGCGGGGACAAGGGCACCCTGCTCCTCGTCATGGCGCGCAAGGGCGGCACGGTGGCCTCCTTCAGCTCGATCAGCCTCCTGGGCAAGGCCGACTCCCCGACGGCCCTGATCGACGCTCAGGCCAAGAAGCTCGGCTGACCTTCCACGCCCGCACGTCGACCCCGCCCGGCGATCCGCCGGGCGGGGTTTTCGTCTTGTTCGGGTACGGGGCAGACGGCCGACCACCGCGTACGCTGCGGCCTATGTGCGGAATTGTGGGTTACGTGGGAGCGCAGTCTGCGCTCGATGTGGTCATCGCCGGACTGAAGCGGCTGGAGTACCGCGGCTACGACTCGGCCGGCATCGCGGTCCTCGCCGACGGCGAACTCGCCAGCGCCAAGAAGGCCGGGAAGCTGGTCAACCTGGAGAAGGAGCTGGTCGGGCACCCGCTGCCGGCCGGTTCCACCGGACTCGGGCACACCCGGTGGGCGACCCACGGCGGGCCCACCGACGTCAACGCCCATCCCCACCTGGACAACTCCGGCCGGGTGGCCGTCGTACACAACGGCATCATCGAGAACTTCGCCGCGCTGCGCGCCGAACTGGCCGAGCGCGGGCACCGGCTGGAGTCCGAGACGGACACCGAGGTGGTCGCGCACCTGCTCGCCGAGCGGTTCTCGGCCACCGGGGGCGGACTGGCCGAGGCGATGCGGCAGGTGTGCCGGCGCCTGGAGGGCGCGTTCACCCTCGTCGCCGTCCACGCCGACGAGCCGGACGTGGTGGTCGGCGCCCGCCGCAACTCCCCCCTGGTGGTCGGGGTGGGGGAGGGCGAGAACTTCCTCGCCTCGGACGTGGCGGCCTTCATCGCCCACACCCGCTCCGCGATCGAACTGGGGCAGGATCAGGTCGTGGAACTGCGCCGCGACGAGGTCACGGTGACGGACTTCCACGGGGCGCCCGCGGACGTGCGCGCGTACCACGTGGACTGGGACGCCTCGGCGGCCGAGAAGGGGGGCTACGACTACTTCATGCTCAAGGAGATCGCCGAGCAGCCCAAGGCCGTCGCCGACACCCTCCTCGGCCGGATCGACGCGAGCGGTCTGCTGACCCTGGACGAGGTGCGCATCCCCGCCGCGGTGCTCCGCGAGGTCGACAAGGTCGTGATCGTGGCGTGCGGTACGGCGTACCACGCGGGCATGATCGCGAAGCTGGCCATCGAGCACTGGACCCGTATCCCCTGCGAGACGGAGCTCGCCAGCGAGTTCCGCTACCGCGACCCGATCCTCGACCAGCGCACGCTGGTGATCGCGATCTCGCAGTCCGGCGAGACCATGGACACCCTGATGGCGCTGCGCCACGCCCGCGAGCAGGGGGCCAGGGTGCTGGCCGTCTGCAACACCAACGGATCGACGATCCCGCGGGAGTCGGACGCCGTGCTGTACACGCACGCCGGTCCCGAGGTGGCCGTCGCCTCCACCAAGGCGTTCCTGACGCAGCTGGTCGCCTGCTACCTGGTCGCGCTGTACCTCGGGCAGGTGCGGGGCACCAAGTGGGGCGACGAGATCGAGGTCGTGATCCGGGAGCTGTCGGACATCGCCGGCGCGGTGGACACGGTGCTGGAGACGATGGAGCCGGTACGGAGCCTCGCGCGTTCGCTGGCCGACAAGGACACCGTGCTGTTCCTCGGACGGCACGTCGGGTACCCGGTGGCGCTGGAGGGCGCGCTCAAGCTCAAGGAGCTGGCGTACATGCACGCCGAGGGCTTCGCGGCGGGCGAGCTCAAGCACGGTCCGATCGCGCTGATCGAGGAGGACCTGCCGGTGGTGGTGGTCGTACCGTCGCCGCGCGGGCGCTCGGTCCTGCACGACAAGATCGTCTCGAACATCCAGGAGATCCGGGCGCGCGGGGCGCGGACGATCGTGATCGCGGAGGAGGGTGACGAGGCGGTGGTCCCGTACGCCGACCACCTGATCCGCATCCCGGCGACCCCGACGCTGCTCCAGCCGCTGGTGGCGACGGTGCCGCTGCAGGTGTTCGCGTGCGAGCTGGCGACGGCGCGGGGCAACGAGGTGGACCAGCCGCGTAATCTCGCAAAGTCCGTGACCGTGGAGTAGATGGGGTTGTCGTGATCATCGGTGTGGGGATCGACGTTGCGGAGATCGAGCGGTTCGGCGCGGCCCTGGAGCGGACGCCGAACCTGGCGCGGCGGCTCTTCCTCGACTCCGAGCTGACGCTGCCGGGCGGCGAGAGGCGCGGGACCGCCTCGCTCGCCGCCCGGTTCGCGGCCAAGGAGGCCCTGGCCAAGGCGCTCGGCGCGCCCGGCGGGCTGCTGTGGACCGACGCCGAGGTGTACGTGGAGGAGTCCGGGCAGCCCCGGCTGCGGGTGTCCGGGACGGTCGAGGCGCGGGCGAAGGAGCTCGGTGTGACGTCCTGGCACATCTCGCTGAGCCATGACGCCGGGATCGCGTCCGCCGTGGTGATCGCGGAGAAGTAGGGGGCTCCGGTCCGGTTCCGGGTTCCGGCCGGGAGCCCCGGGCTGCGGCCCCCGGGCCCGGCCTTCGGGCACGCTGGTGCCATGCGTACTGCTTACAGCGTGGAGACCGTACGGGCCGCCGAGCGCGAGCTGATGGCCCGGCTGCCGGAAGGCGCCCTGATGGCGCGGGCCGCGGCCGGGCTGGCCGCCGCGTGCGCGGGGCTGCTGGGGCGGGTGTACGGCTCCCGCGTCGTGGTGCTGGCCGGCCCGGGGGACAACGGCGGCGACGCCCTGTACGCGGGTGCGCGGCTGGCGCGGCGCGGGGCCCGGGTGACGGCGGTGCCGATGGATCCGGCGCGGATGCACCCGGGCGGGCTCGCCGCGCTGCGGGCCGCCGGGGGCCGGGTCGAGCGGTCCGTACCGCAGCGGGCGGACCTCGTCCTGGACGGGCTGCTCGGGATCGGCGGCCGGGGCGGGCTGCGGCCGGCGGCGGCAGCGCTGGCGGAGCGGATCCCGGCGGGCGCGCTCGTGGTCGCCGTGGACCTGCCGAGCGGGGTCGACGCGGACACCGGGGAGGTGACGGGCGCGGCGGTGGCGGCCGACGTGACGGTGACCTTCGGCGCGTACAAGCCGGGGCTGCTGATCGACCCCGGGGCCTCGCGGGTGGGCGCGGTGCGGCTGGTCGACATCGGGCTGGACCTCGCGGAGCCCGCGCTGGAAGCCCTCCAGCACGCCGACGTGGCGCGGCTGCTGCCGGTGCCGACGGCGTCCAGCGACAAG
This sequence comes from Streptomyces sp. AB3(2024), assembly GCF_041862025.1. Taxonomy (NCBI): domain Bacteria; kingdom Bacillati; phylum Actinomycetota; class Actinomycetes; order Kitasatosporales; family Streptomycetaceae; genus Streptomyces; species Streptomyces sp. AB3(2024). The sequence continues at coordinate 14,054 of NZ_JBGWAB010000011.1, read as the reverse complement.
TACCGGCGGGGCGTGGTCGGGGTCGTCGCCGGGTCGGAGCAGTACCCGGGCGCGGCGGTACTGGCCGTCGCGGGGGCGCTGCGGGGCGGTGCGGGCGCGGTGCGGTACGTGGGGCCGGCGGCGGACGCCGTGCTCGCGCGCCACCCGGAGGTGCTGGTCGGGCGGGGCCGGGTACAGGCCTGGGTGGTCGGGCCGGGGATCGGGGCCGGGCGGACCGCGGAGGTGGCGCGGGCGCTGGCCGACCGGGACGTGCCGGTGCTGGTGGACGCGGACGGGCTGCGGGGACTGGACCCCGACGTGGTGCGGGGGCGCCGGGCCGCGACCCTGCTGACCCCGCACGCGGGGGAGGCGGCGGCGCTCCTGGGGGTGCCGAGGGAGTCGGTGGAGGCCGGGCGGCTGGCCGCCGCGCGGGAGCTGGCGGGGCGGTACGGGGCGGCCGTGCTGCTGAAGGGGTCGACGACGCTGGTCGCCCCCGCCGGGGCCGGTCCGGTCCGGGTGAACCCGACCGGGACCCCGTGGCTGGCCACCGCCGGGAGCGGGGACGTGCTGTCCGGGCTGGCCGGGGCGCTGCTGGCGGGCGGGCTGTCGGGGGCCGACGCCGGGTCGGTGGCGGCGTACCTCCACGGGCTGGCCGGGAGGCTGGCCGCCGACGGGGCGCCGGCGGTGGCGCAGGAGGTGGCCGCCGCCCTCCCGGCGGCGTGGCGCGACGTCACGTCCTGACCCCGGGAACCCGGTCCGGCCGGGGCCGGTCCGGCGCGGCCGGGCGGGTAGAGACGGGGCGGGGCGGGGGTTCTGAGAGACTGTGGGCGATGAACGAGACACCGACGCGCGTGTACGCCGAGATCGATCTTGACGCAGTACGGGAGAACGTGCGCGCCCTGCGCGCGCGGGCGCCCCGGGCCCAGCTCATGGCCGTCGTCAAGGCGAACGCCTACGGGCACGGTGCCGTCCCCTGCGCCCGTGCCGCCCAGGAGGCCGGCGCCACCTGGCTCGGTACCGCCACCCCCGAGGAGGCGCTCGCCCTGCGCGCCGCCGGCATCGAGGGGCGCGTCATGTGCTGGCTCTGGACCCCCGGCGGGCCCTGGCGGGAGGCCGTCGAGGCCGACGTCGACGTGTCGGTCAGCGGAATGTGGGCCCTGGACGAGGTGCGGGAGGCCGCCCGCGCGGCCGGCCGCACCGCCCGGATCCAGCTCAAGGCCGACACCGGCCTCGGCCGCAACGGCTGCCAGCCCGCCGACTGGGCGGAGCTCGTCGGCGCGGCCGTCGCCGCGCAGGCGGAGGGAACCGTCCAGGTCACCGGCGTCTGGTCGCACTTCGCCTGCGCCGACGAGCCCGGCCACCCCTCCATCCGGCTGCAGCTCGACGCCTTCCGCGACATGCTCGCCTACGCGGAGAAGGAGGGGGTCGACCCCGAGGTCCGGCACATCGCCAACTCGCCCGCGACCCTCACCCTTCCCGAGAGCCACTACGACCTCGTCCGTACCGGCCTGGCCGTCTACGGCGTCTCGCCCGCCCCCGAGCTCGGCACCCCCGCCCAGCTCGGCCTGCGCCCCGCCATGCGCCTCAAGGCCTCGCTCGCCCTGGTCAAGTCCGTTCCCGCCGGGCACGGCGTGAGCTACGGCCACCACTACCTCACCGGGTCCGAGACCCACCTCGCGCTGGTCCCCGCCGGTTACGCGGACGGCCTGCCGCGCAGCGCCTCCGGCCGCGGACCGGTGCTCGTCGGCGGCAAGGTCCGCCGGGCCGCGGGCCGGATCGCCATGGACCAGTTCGTCGTCGACCTCGGCGAGGACCTCGCGGAGGTCGGCGACGAGGCCGTCGTCTTCGGCGACGCGGAACGCGGCGAACCCACCGCCGAGGACTGGGCTCAAGCGGCACACACGATCGCGTATGAGATCGTCACCCGTATCGGAGGTCGGGTGCCCCGGGTGTACCTGGGCGGCTGAGTGAGGACGGCGACGTCGTGAGCGAAAACTGGCGCAAGGCCGGCTGGGCCGGCGCCGCCATCGGTGTCATAGCGGCGGGCGCCGCGGCCGGTGTCGCGGTCGAAAGGATCACCGTGGGACGCGGCATCCGCATGAAGGCCCGCCTGGCGCTCGACGCCGCCGGGGACTACGGCTCCCTGCGCGGTACCGAGGGCGGCTGCCGGGCCGAGGACGGCACCGAGCTCTACTACGAGACCGACGAGCTGCCGCCCGCGCCCCCGGGCAAGAAGCGCCGCCTGCGCCGCTCGTCGCCCGCCGCCGGGACCACCGTCGTCTTCTGCCACGGCTACTGCCTCGGCCAGGACTCCTGGCACTTCCAGCGCGCCGCGCTGCGCGGAGTCGTCCGGGCCGTCTACTGGGACCAGCGCAGCCACGGCCGCAGCGCCCGGGGCCTGGCCCAGGCCGACGGCGAGCCGGTGACCATCGACCAGCTCGGCCGCGACCTCAAGGCCGTCATCGACGCCACCGCGCCCGAGGGACCGCTGGTCCTCGTCGGCCACTCCATGGGCGGGATGACCGTCATGGCCCTGGCCGAACAGTTCCCGGAACTGGTGCGCGACCGGGTGCTCGGGGTGGCCCTGGTGGGCACCTCCAGCGGGCGGCTCGACCAGGTGACGTACGGGCTGCCCTCCGTGGGACAGGGCGCGGTGCGCCGGATCCTGCCCGGCGTGCTCAGGGCACTCGGCTCCCAGGTGGAGCTGGTGGAGAAGGCCCGCGGGGCCACCGCCGACCTCTTCGCCGGGATGATCAAGATGTACTCGTTCGGCTCGCGGGACGTGGATCCGGGCGTGGCCCGCTTCGCCGAGCGGCTGATCGAGGCGACCCCGATCGACGTGGTCGCCGAGTTCTACCCGGCCTTCCAGGCCCACGACAAGACCGCCGCCCTCCAGCGGTTCGCGGACATCCCCGTCACCGTCATCGCCGGGGACCGGGACATGATCATCCCGGCCGAGCACAGCGTGTCCATCAAAGAGTCGCTGCCCGCGGCCGACCTGGTCGTGCTGGAGAACACCGGGCACCTGATGATGCTGGAACGCCCGGACATCGTGACCGGGCTGCTGACCGACCTCCTGGCGCGCACCGGAGCCGTCCCCGCACCGACTAACGTTGGGGCGCATGGAAGAAGTACCGCGGGAAGCACCGCGCAGCCCGGCAGCTGAGGCCCTGGCCGAGGCCGCCGCCGAAACCATCGTCACCGTCGACTCGCCCGCCTCCATGCAGGAGCTGGGCCGCCGGATCGCGGGGCTGCTGCGCCCCGGCGACCTCGTCCTGCTGACCGGGGAACTCGGCGCGGGCAAGACCACCCTGACCCGGGGCCTGGGGGAGGGGCTGGGCGTGCGCGGGGCCGTGACCTCGCCGACCTTCGTGATCGCCCGGGTGCACCCGTCCCTGGGTGACGGGCCGCCGCTGGTGCACGTGGACGCGTACCGCCTCGGCGGCGGGCTGGACGAGATGGAGGACCTGGACCTCGACGTCTCGCTGCCCGAGTCCGTGGTCGTCGTGGAGTGGGGCGACGGCAAGGTGGAGGAGCTCTCCGACGACCGGCTGCACGTGGTGATCGGCCGGGCCGTGGGCCACGAGGAGGTCCTGGACGACGTGCGCGAGGTCGTGCTGCGCGGCGTCGGCGCGCGCTGGTCCGGCGCGGAGCTCGCGGAACTCACCGGGGCCGGGGCGGCGGGACGGTAGGCGCGTCGCCGTACGCCCCCCCCCCGCCCGCTCCGCACGCCCTCCCGCGCGCCGCTCGCGGGCGGGTGGCGCGCCCACAACGTACCGACAGGCCGTCGGGAAGATATTGCGCAGGTGTGGGGCCGCGTGATGACATGGTACCGAGCGCTGGTTAGGTCTACCTAAGTACAGCGTCCCGGGGTCTCAGGAGGCAGCCATGTCGGCAGCAGGAGCAGAGCGAGCGCCCGTCGTGTCCATGCGGGACCTGCTCGCGGCGGGCGCGGCCGCCACGGCGGTCTCGACGCCGCCCGGGAGGGCGGACCGGGCCCCCGCACCGCAGGGCGGTGCGGCCCCCACCGACCCGCACGCACAACAGGCCGCCCCGGAGTCGGAAGCGGCCTGAGTACCCCGTTCGGGTGAATCCCGAGGCGGGGTCGGCGGGGCGTGGTGCGCGGCGCGCGGCGTCAGGGGACGACGACGACCTTCGAACTGATCGTCGCGAACGCCCACATCGCGTCACCGTCGGCGCGGGTCATCCGGATGCCGCCCGTCTTCTTCGCGGGGTCCGGCGTCGGCATCGAGCCGTCCACGCGCGCACTGAAGCCGATCGCGATGCCGTCCGTGCTGGCGAACCGGACGACGTGCTCGATCGGCACCCCGTCCGTACCCGTGACCGTGCCCGAGCGCGAGCCGACCGCGTAACTGCCGGGCGCCGGGTGCACCGTGCTCGGCGTCACCACGAAGGACCTGGGCTCCCGGCCGTCCTCCGCGACCAGCCACACCCGCTTCTGGGACACCGAGTACACGACCCGCATCCCGGTGCCGGAATCGGCGGGCAGCGCGGCGGGCTTCGCCGCGTCCTGCTTGGCCGGGGGCTGGTCCTGCTGCACGGCCGGAGCCTTGGGAGCCGTCTTCGCGGGGTGCGCGGGCGCGGTCGCCGAGGCCTGCCAGCCGAGGAAGCCGATCGCGGCGATCGCCGCGATGGTGAGCCCGGCCACGATTCCCGAGCTGCTGCGTGCCACCTTGCTCCACCTCTTTGCGCCTGCGCCGTCGACCCGGGTGGGCCCCCGGTCGTATCCCCGGTCGAAAGGTAGCAGCCGGGCTCCGCCGTGACCGGCTGCAAGGCCCCGGGGCCCGGGAGTCGTAGGCTGTTCGCGTGCTCTTGCTTGCCGTAGATACCGCCACGCCCGCCGTCACCGTCGCCCTGCACGACGGGGAGGCCGTCCTCGCCGAGTCGAACCAGGTCGACGCCCGCCGCCACGGGGAGCTCCTGCTGCCCTCCGTCGACGCGGTCCTCGCCGAGGCCGGGGTGAAGCTCGAAGCCGTCACCGGCATCGTCGTCGGCGTCGGCCCCGGCCCCTACACGGGACTGCGCGTCGGCCTGGTCACCGCCTCCACCTTCGCCTCCGTCCTCGGCGTCCCCGTGCACGGCCTGTGCACCCTCGACGGGCTCGCCTACGCCGCCGGCGCCGCCGGGGTCGAAGGCCCCTTCACCGTCGCCACCGACGCGCGGCGCAAGGAGGTCTACTGGGCGCGCTACGAGGACCCGCGCACCCGGACCGGCGAGCCCGCCGTGGACCGCCCCGCCGACATCGCCGAGCGCGTGGCGGGCCTCGCGGCCGTCGGCCAGGGCGCCCAGCTCTACCCCGAGGTGTTCACCGACGCCCGCGGCCCCGTGCACCAGTCGGCGGCGGCCCTGGCGGGCCTCGCGGCGGAGCGGCTCGCGCAGGGCGGGACGTTCCTGCCGCCGACGCCCCTCTACCTGCGCCGGCCCGACGCGCAGGTCCCCAAGAACTACAAGGTGGTCACCCCGCAGTGACGGCCGTGACCGCGGTGCTCCGGGAAATGCGCTGGTGGGACATCGAGCCGGTGCTGGAGCTGGAGCACGAGCTGTTCCCCGACGACGCCTGGTCCGCCGGGATGTTCTGGTCCGAGCTCACCCACGCGCGCGGACCGCGGGCCACCCACCGCTACATCGTCGCGGAAGATCCCGCCGACGGCCGCGTCGTCGGCTACGCGGGGCTCGCGTCAGCCGGTGACCTGGGCGACGTACAGACCATCGCGGCCGCCCGCGACCAGTGGGGCACCGGGCTCGGTGCCCGGCTGCTGACCGAACTGCTGCGCGCCGCGACCGACTTCGAGTGCGCCGAGGTGCTGCTGGAGGTCCGGGTGGACAACACCCGCGCCCAGCGGCTCTACGAACGCTTCGGCTTCGAGCCGATCGGTTTCCGGCGCGGCTACTACCAGCCGGGAAACGTCGACGCGCTCGTGATGCGCCTGACCGACCCCGCACAGACGAAGACCGACCCTGAGCAACCCGAACACCCTGAGAGCAGTGAGACCCATGGCTGACGAACCGCTCGTCCTCGGCATCGAGACCTCTTGCGACGAGACCGGCGTCGGCGTCGTCCGTGGCACCACCCTGCTCGCGGACGCGATCGCGTCGAGCGTCGACGAGCACGCCCGCTTCGGCGGGGTCGTGCCCGAGGTGGCCTCCCGGGCCCACCTGGAGGCGATGGTCCCGACCATCGAACGTGCTCTGAAGGAGGCCGGGGTCAGCGCCCGCGACCTCGACGGCATCGCCGTCACGGCCGGTCCGGGCCTCGCGGGGGCACTGCTGGTGGGCGTCTCGGCGGCGAAGGCGTACGCGTACGCGCTGGGCAAGCCGCTCTACGGGGTCAACCACCTGGCCTCGCACATCTGCGTCGACCAGCTGGAACACGGGCCGCTGCCGGAGCCGACCATGGCCCTGCTCGTGTCCGGCGGGCACTCCTCGCTGCTGCTCGCCCCTGACATCACCAGCGACGTCCGGCCGCTCGGCGCGACCATCGACGACGCGGCGGGCGAGGCCTTCGACAAGATCGCCCGGGTGCTCCAGCTGGGCTTCCCCGGCGGTCCGGTCATCGACCGGCTCGCGCGCGAGGGCGACCCCAAGGCGATCAACTTCCCGCGCGGGCTGACGGGGCCGCGCGACGCGGCGTACGACTTCTCCTTCTCCGGCCTCAAGACGGCGGTGGCCCGCTGGATCGAGGCCAAGCGCAAGGCGGGCGAGGAGGTCCCGGTGCGCGATGTCGCGGCGTCCTTCCAGGAGGCCGTGGTGGACGTGCTGACGCGCAAGGCGATCCGCGCGTGCAAGGACGAGGGCGTGGACCACCTGATGATCGGCGGCGGCGTGGCCGCCAACTCGCGGCTGCGCTCGCTCGCCCAGGAACGCTGCGACGACGCCGGGATCATCCTGCGGGTGCCGCGGCCGAAGCTGTGCACGGACAACGGCGCGATGGTCGCTGCGCTGGGTGCCGAGATGGTCAGGCGGAACCGGCCGGCCTCCGACTGGGACCTGTCCGCCGACTCCTCGCTGCCGGTGACGGACCCGCACGTGCCGGGGACGTCCCACGAGCACGAGCACGACGGCGGCCACGCTCACGGCGACGGCCACGGCCACGGCCACGGCCACGGCCACAGCCACGATCACGACCACGTGCACGAGCTGAGCAAGGACAACCTGTACTCGTGAGCACCGTCGCCCTGATGTGGGAGGCCCGGGCCGCCGACGGCCGCGGCAACGAGCTGCTGGAGTGGGCCCGCGCCCAGGTCCTGGCCCGGGAACCGGTGCGCCGCGAGATCCTGCGGGCCCCCCAGGACCGGGTCCTCGTCATCACCTGGTGGGAGGCCCCCGAGGGGGTCGCGGCGGAGCTGCCCGAGCTGCCCGAGCCGGCCGCGGACCTGATCACCCGGGCCGTGCACCGCTGGCGCTTCGAGTCGGTCGAGGTCAGCGACGGCTGAGGCGGGCGTCGAGCGGGGCTGGAGCGGCCGGGTCTACGGTCGTGCGCATGCCTAGCCGTGAGCTCCCGCCCCCGCCGCCCCCCGCGCACCTGCGCGAGTGGCTGGACGAGACCGTCGTACGGTCCGACCGCGCGCGCTTCCTCGCCGACCTGAGCCGGCGCGGCCTGGGCCTGGGGCGGCTGGCCCTGCTCTGGGCGGTGGCGGCGGCCTTCGCGCTCGGCTGGGCCTTCGTCGGCCTGGCCGTGACCTCCTTCGAGGCCGCCGACCTCGTGGAGTCCCTGTTCGGGGCCGTCTTCACCGCGACCGCGGTGGGCGTGCTGGTGCCCGCCGGGATCTGGCTCGCACGGGGTGCCCGGCGGGAGCGGCGCGAGCACGAGCTGCTGTGCGGCTGGATCGAGGCCGGCCGTGAGCCCGTCGTCGACCCCGCGCTGCGGGCGCCGGTACGGAGCCTGGTGTGGCTGGCCGCCTCCCTGACCCTGGGCGCCTGCGGGCTCTGGACCGCCTTCGCGGCGGCGGCCGGGGCGCGGCCCGGCGCGATGGCGTACGGGGAGGTCGTCGGCTTCGTGGGGCTCGGCATGATCCTGTGGATCACCGGGCTGCTGGGCGCGGCCAAGGCGGTCACCCACCGCCGCTGGGCGGCCCGCGCCGGCCGCCCCGCCCCGGCGGCGGCCCGGCGCAGGCCGGTCCTGTCGGACGTGGCGGGTTAGTACCGCGGCGGTCTCAGGCCGTCCCTTGGCCGGCCGGCGATCCGATCAGCATCGACGGGGCGCCGCCCACCCGGGTGAGGAAGACCGTGGCCGCGTTCGGCCCCTGGGGCTTCACCTTCTTGCGGAGCTCCTCCGGCTCGATGGCCGAGCCGCGCTTCTTCACCGTCAGGATCCCGACCTCGCGCTCGCGCAGCAGCGCCTTCAGCTTCTTCAGCCCGAAGGGCAGCACGTCCGTGATCTCGTACGCGGTCGCGTACGGCGTCGGACGCAGCTCGTCGGCGGTGACGTAGGCGATGGTCGGGTCGATGAGCCGGCCGTCCAGCTCCGCGGCCACCTCGGCGACGAGGTGCGCGCGGATCACGGCCCCGTCGGGCTCGTAGAGGTAGCGGCCCACCGGGCCCGCCTGCGGATCCGGCAGCGGATCGGCGGTCAGCAGCTCGCGGGGCCCGGGCAGCAGGGTGGCGCGGACCGTGCCCGGGGCGGTGCCGAACCACAGCACGGCCTCCTTCACGTCCCCGTGGTCGGAGATCCACTCGGCCTCGGCCTCCGCCGGAACCGCCTCGTGCGGGATCCCGGGGGCGATCTTGATGGCGGCGTGCTTCGCGCCCCGGGCGGTCTCCACGGCCCAGGACAGCGGGGGCGAGTACGACTCCGGGTCGAAGATCCGGCCGCGCCCGCCGCGCCGGGCCGGGTCGATGAAGACGGCCTCGTACGAGGACACGTCCACCTCCGTCACGTCCGCCTCGCGCACCTCGATCAGGTCCGCCAGCCCCAGCGCCTCGGCGTTGGCCCGCGCGACGGCCACCGTCAGCGGGTCGAGGTCCACCGCCAGCACCCGGATCCCGAGCCGGGCCAGCGCCAGGGCGTCCCCGCCGATCCCGCAGCACAGGTCCGCGACGCTCCGTACGCCCAGCGCCGCGAGCCGCCCGGCGCGGTACGAGGCCACCGACGCGCGGGTGGCCATCTCGCCGCCGCCGGGTGTGAAGTACATCCGGAACGCGTCCTCGGCCCCGAACTTCGCCACCGCCCGCTGCCGCAGACGGGCCTGCCCGAGCGCCGCCGACACCAGCGGGGCGGGGTGCTCGCGGCGCAGCCGGGTGGCGACGGCGAGCTCCTGGCCGGGGTCGTAGTCGCGGAGGGAGTCGAGGAGCACGCGGCCCTCGGGGGTGAGCAGTGCGGCGAAATCTTCGGGGGTCACCGTCCCATTGTCGGCCAGCCGGGGGAAGGGCGGCTTCCGGCCGTGGTGTCGGCTGCCGGGGGGCGGTGGGCGGTGTAAGGATCCGCTGCTATGCAGCTAGTACGACAAAAGGGAAATACTGCGCAGTATGGTCACCGGTCCGCGGCCCGCCCGCGCGGCCGGTACGGGGTGGCACTGGCCGCGCTGCTCGTCGCCGCCCTGGGCACGGGCTGCGGGGCCGCGGACCGGCCGGCGCCGGCCAAGACCAAGGCCGGCGAAGCGGGCCCCGGAGCGGCGGGCGCCCTCGCCAACTCCGCGGAGCAGCTCAAGGCCGCCCAGCAGGCCCGGGTCGCCGCCGCGAAGAAGTGGGGCCTCCTCAAGACGCCGCTGCTGGCCCCGCCCGCGCCGAAGGTGAAGCACGAGATCACCACGCGCGAGGGTTTCGAGGTCGAGGACCAGGACGAATTCCCGCCGGTCTTCACCACCGTCCCGACAGAGGACAAGGTCGTCTTCCTGACCATCGACGACGGCGCGGAGAAGGACCCCGAGTTCGTCAAGATGATGCAGGAACTGAAGATCCCGTACACGGCGTTCCTCAGTGACTACCTCGTCCGCGACAACTACGCGTACTTCAAGGGGATGCAGGACGCGGGCGTCACCCTGAACAACCACACGCTGAACCACCGCTACATGCCCGCGCTCTCCTACGAGAAGCAGCGCGAGGAGATCTGCGGCCAACAGGACACCATCCAGAAGCAGTTCGGCAAGCGCCCGACCCTCTTCCGGCCGCCGTACGGCAACTACAACCAGGACACCCTGCGCGCGGCCAAGTCCTGCGGCATCAAGGCGGTACCGCTGTGGAACGCGGAAGCCTTCGTGAACCGGATGGACTACCGCGAATGGGACCGGGACCTCCACCCCGGGGACATCATCCTGTCCCATTTCCGGGGCCGGGAGGACTGGAAGGGCACGATGCCTGACATGATCCGTCATGTCATGAAGACCGTCACGGACAAGGGGTACGCCGTGGCTCGCCTGGAGGATTACCTTTGATGTACGCGCGCCGGTTGGTAGCCGGGACGCTGACGGCCGGCGCGCTCGCGCTGTCCCTGACGGGGTGCGGGAACAGCGTGGATCCCATCGAGAGACTGGGCCGCAAGACCGCGACGGAGACGGGGAAGGCCTCGGCCTCCCCGTCGGCGCGGCCCTCCGCGGCCCCCGGGGCCTCCGCCTCGGCGGGGACGCCGGCGGACGAGGCGTACAAGAAGTGGGGTCTGACCGCCCCCCTCCAGTACGCCCCCAGGCCCGCGCAGAAGCCCCAACTCCCCAAGGCCGCACCGGGGAAGCCGGTCGTCCTGGACCGAATACCCGTCCCCGCGACGGACAAGGTCGTCTTCCTGACCTTCGACGACGGCGCCGAGAAGGACCCCGAGTTCCTGAAGATGGCGGCCGACCTGAAGCTGCCGATGAGCATGTTCCTGACCGACAACATCGCGTCGGCGGACTACTCGTACTTCGAGAAGCTCCGCGACAACGGCTCGGGCAGCACGATCAACAACCACACGCTGACGCACCCGAACCTGCGCACGCTGCCCTTCGCGGCGCAGAAGAAGGAGATCTGCGGGCAGCAGGACCGCCTGGAGAAGCGCTTCGGCAAGCGCCCGACGGCCTTCCGGCCGCCGTACGGCAACTACAACGACGACACCCTCAAGGCAGCCTCCGAGTGCGGGATCTCCTCGGTCTTCCTGTGGCGTGAGTCGATGCAGATCAACGACTTCCAGTACAGCGAAGGCTCCGCCTTCAAGCCGGGCGACATCATCCTGGCCCACTTCCGCGGCCCGTCGGAACTCAAGGGCACGACGGAAACCCAGATGACGACGCGCATGCTCCAGCACATCCAGCAGCAGGGCTACAAGATCGCCCGCCTGGAGGACTACGTATAACGGGCCCCGGGCTGCTTTTCCCCCTCGCTCCTCGGCCCTCGCGCCTCGACCCCTCCACCGCCCCGGCGCCTGCCCACCCGCCTCCCGGCGCGGGGCGGTGGCGCCCGCGCTCGCGCCGACGGCGGGACCACAGGGGCGAACGGCAGCCGGCTGGCCCCTCACCCGGGGTGGAGCAGGGACCCGGCAGGGGTCCCGGGGGGTGCGGGACCCGGTCGGCCCGGATCAGAGCAGGGCCGGGGGCTTCCCGCCAGTCTCACTGTCCTTCCGCGTCGTGCCGGTCCCTCAGGGGCGCTCCTTCGTCGCGTCGCTTCGCGATGGCCTTCGGCCACCCTTGACCGACCGGCCCGCCACGGAATGCCAAAGACTGTCGGGAAGCCCCCAAAGGAACGATCGCTGGGGACGAGCAACAGGAACGGCCGCATCAGCGACCCTCGACCCCTCCCGCAGGGCACACCCGAGAGACGGGCCCGCTCCTCGCTCTTTCCGCGCCGGGAGCGGCTTACCCGCACGGAACGGCGACCAGAGCGCCCTGCGGCGCACCCAGCCGCACCAGATCGCTACGCACTCCCCACGTATCAGCGCCTGCGACCCGTCCTGGGCTGATCGTGACACCGGTCTGGCTGGCCCCCACTCGTCACTCCGGGAGGCGGTGCCGTCGGGGCATGGAACCTTCCAGGAGGTCGATGTATCCGGCGGGCACGATGTTGCCCACTGCGGTGGTGAATTCCAGGCCGGACGGGTCGCGGACGTAGGCGAGGTGCACCCATCGCTCGGCTCCGCTGTCCGAGACGTTCTCGTTGACCACGGCCATCAGCTCACCCTCGGTACCGGACGCGATGTCGCGAACACGGCGGCCCAGGAGCCGATGGGACAGGTATCCGTACCCCTCAGCCATCGGAGGGCTCCTCAAGGGTGCCGACGCCATGGGCGTAGCGGTGGATGGTCCGGCTGGTCATGGGTACTCCCTGAGTCGGCGGCAGTCGGCCAACTTCCGCTCGGTCACTGCTTGGTGTGAAGAGGTAACCGCGCGCACCCCCTTCGCGAGTACCGTTGGGGACTCGGAGAAGCATGCAAGCCATGCACCTGTCGGGAGTTGCTCATGGCGCAACGCTCACGCACACCAAACACCGGCCTGTCGAAGCTCCTTGAACAGGCCGGATGGTCAAGAAACCAGTTCGCCTCGATCATCAATCGCATCGGGGCCGAGGCCGGATTCGCTCTCACATACGGGCAGCCCGCCGTCTCCCAGTGGGTGGCGGGCCACCAGCCTCGGCCGCAGGTCAGGGCGCTGATCATCGAGGCGTTCGAGCGGAAACTCGCGCGGCCGGTCACCTATGCCGAAGCCGGTCTCGCGCCGCCGGACGGATCGGCGGGCGCGGACACGGTGCGGGACCTCGTAGACCTCGGAAGGGCCGACATGGATCCATCGCGACGTCGTGTGATCGCCGCAGGCGTCTTCTCCGCGGCACTCGCCATCCCCCTGTTCCCGAACCTGGCCCGGGCGGACAGCCCTGAGCCGATAAGGCCGGGCAAGGCGACGACCCGGGTGGGGCAGGCACAGGTGGCCGCGGTGGAGGTGATGACGGACCGGATCGCGGACATCCTCGACGAGCTGGGCGCCGGTCACGCCCGGCCGATGGCGGCGGCCTTCCTCGTGAACACCGTCGGACCGTGGCTGAAGGCCGAAGCGGCCGCCCCGGTACGGCGGAGCATGCTGGCAGCCGCCTCCGACCTCGTGTACCTCACGGGATGGATGGCGATGTACGAGCGACAGCACCGCCTCGGGCAGGACTACTACGTGTCCGCCCTCAAGCTCGCGGGGGAGGCGGAGGAGCACGTCACGTACTGCCGCACCCTGCGCGGCATGTCCCTCCAGGCCTCCAATCTGGGGTACGGCCGACGTGCCCTCGAACTCGCCGATTCGGCTGCCGAAGCGGCACCCGTCGCCGGCCCGCGGCTCGTCGCCTTCCTGCGGGGACAGCAGGCGCACGGAGCGGCGATGGTGGGTGACAAACGCCAGGCCTTCGCCCGGCTCCGGGAGGCGGAGGACGCGCTGGCCCGGGCCGACGACCGCAGGGAGTCGGTCGGCGGCTACGACCGGACCGCGTACCTCTTCCACGTGGCCCATGTGCAGAACGAGACGAAGGACGTGCCGGGGTCGGTCCGGACACTGCGCGAATCGATCCGGGTGCAGCCCGCGAACGAGCGGCAGGGCCGTCTCCATGCCTACGGGCTCCTCGCCCAGCGGCAGCTGTCGATCGGCCACGTGGAGGCCGCGTGCGAGTCGTGGGGCCGTTTCCTGGACGAGTACGAGGTGCTGTCCTCGGCGCGCGGTGACGAACACTTCGAGGTAATGAACCTGCGGCTCCGCTCTTACAACACCGTCCGCGCGGTCCGCGACCTACGCGAACGCGCTCAGCTCGTCGGCACGCTCAAGGGCTGACACACCCCACCCTCGTCTCGTCCCCCGTGACCGTTCCTTTGGGGGCTTCCCGACAGTCTTTGGCATTCCGTGGCGGGCCGGTCGGTCAAGGGTGGCCGAAGGCCATCGCGATGCAATGCCGCGTAGTTAAGCGGTGTGGTGGCGGGGCGCGCGGTTTGGGGTGCGGCGTGTCGTGAGACAGCGCAACGGGACCTCTTGTAGATCGGGGAAGTCCGCCAAGACATCCCTGAACACGGGGTTCCGTTGCGCTGTCAGTCTGTCACTGTTTCCCGTTCCCTCACTGTCGCTGGGGGTGTCTTCGCGCCGGGCCATCTGGGTGAGTTGACGCGGTACCTGCCGTTCGAGCTAGTC